>CADAFA010000011.1:0-15110 GCA_902787065.1 uncultured Elusimicrobium sp. | reverse complement strand
ACTCTGGTTGCCACTTTCTTAGTTAAAGTCTTTCTTGTTTTTGTTACTGTCATACTTCCTCCAATTAAAATGTTTTAAGCAAATCTTTTAAGGCACTTTCTATATCAACGGGTAAATGAATTTTTATCACGCGGCGGCCTTTTTCCTCAAGGGCCTTAAAATCAGCCAAGGCTTGCGCCTGGCACAAATCTTTAAAAGTATAAGGTTGATTAGGAACTGCCGCATCTTCCTTAACTTCAGAAGAAAAAACAACAAAAATACCTTTCCCCGCATCACCTTTAAACAATTGGCCCGTTGAATGTAAATATCTCGGCCCGTAACCAAAGATAACGGCACGATGGGTTGCTTTAAATAAACCCTCTTTCATTTTATTGAAAAGCTGGGTAAGTTCTTCACTTTCGGGTAAATAAGCAAGCAAGGCAAAATAATCTTTATTGCTCGCAAGTTTTGCGATATCGGAAAGTAAATATTTTTTGGAAATTTCCCCTTGCAAATTTTTGGAAAGTAAAAATTCTGCCTTGGCAGCTTCATCTTTTTTACCTTCGGCAAGAGAGGCTAAAATATTTTTTGTTATCGTCTTAGAAAGCTGTACATTAGGTTGGTCAAAAGGGTCAATTTTCATAATTGCCCCTGCTGCAGCTGTGGCAATTTCCCAAAGCAAGAACTGGGCTGCAATCTGGTACTTATCTGGCATATTAACTTCCATATAGGGCATAGTTTTAAAATGATTTTTAAAACTCTTGCTTTGGTAATTTACATCAACAAAAATTCTGTCTTCCAAGTAATCTTTTTCAGGAACTACTTCTTCGGTAACGATAGGCAAAATCCCTTTTTGTTCTTTACCGGTTGACTCGGCAATAAGTTGCTCAACCCACAAACCTAAAACAGAAATTTCTTTAGGCATAATTAAAGTTAATTTATCTTTACCGCCGACAAACCCTTGCCCCATCAAAGCCCCTAAAACTAAGGCCGGGTTATCTTCACTATTTTGAAAAACATCACCAGCTTCTTTTGCGGCTTTTAAAAGTTTTTCAATATCTATTCCGGCTAAAGCGGCTGGCAACATACCAAACAAGGATAAGGCAGAAAAACGCCCGCCGATATCTGCTTTGTTAATAAAGATTTTTCTAAAATGTTTCTCTTCAGCAAGTTTAACAAGACCGGTGTTAGGATCTGTTATTGCTATAAAATGATTGCCAGGGTTTTGAACTTTTTTAGAAAGAAGCCCGTAAAAATAAGCAAATTGTGAAGATGGTTCAACAGTACCGCCGGATTTGCTGGCAAAAATAAAAAGTGTTTTTTCTAAATCAATTTTAGAGGTTATTTCTAATATTTTCGCAGGATTAGTAGTATCCAAGACGAACAAAGTAGGATATCCTCCTTGTTTACCGAAAACCACACGCAAAACTTCCGGTGCTAAGCTTGAACCACCCATACCCATTAAAACTACAGAAGTAAATTCTTTTTTAATTTCTTCAGCAAAACTTTTAACTTCTGAAACTTTTGCTAAAGTCCAATCATAAACATTGGTCCAGCCAAGTGAATTATTTATAATATCCGTGTGTTCTTTTTCTGTTTTCCATACAGTTGCATCATGTTTGTAAAAACGTTCTTTAAAATTCAATGCTTTAAGCTTTTTTAAACCTTCTTCACTCAAAATCTGTGCTTGTTGATTTAAATTTATTTCCATAATAACCTCTTTTTATTTGAAATTTTTATTTTCAACTTCCAAAACTTTTTTAATACGCCTTAAATGACGGCCTTCTTGCCCTTCGGAGTTCGCAGTTAAAAAGGCTTCCGTCAAAGCTGCTGCTTGCGTGGGTGAAATAACACGCCCGCCGAGGCATAAAATATTCATATTGTCATGAGTTACACCCTGAGCTGCTGTATATACATCATGAGCAACACTTGCATAAATACCTTTAAATTTGTTGGCTGTAATACAAACTCCCACACCGCTGCCACACATTAAAATTCCTCTTTCGGCTTGACCGGAAAGTATGGCATTAGCTACTTTTATGGCAAAATCAGGGTAATCTGTACTGTCAGAAGAATTTGTACCGAAATCAAAAACTTCAAAACCAAGCTGTTTAATTTTATCAACAACAGCTTGCTTTAAAGGGAAACCGCCGTGATCACAGCCTACTGCAACTTTCATTATAATTCTTTCTCCACAAGTTCACAAAGAGTATGTCCCATAAAAATATGACACTCTTGTATACGCGGTGTATTATTTGATTTAACGATTATAGGCAAATCCGCAATATCCTTTATTGTACCTCCGCTTTTACCTAAAAAAGCTGCAGTATAACAATTTAATTTTTTAGCAAGTTCAAGGGCCTTATAAACATTAGTGCTATTCCCGGAAGTTGATATACCGATAACCACATCCCCTGCTTTTGCAAAACCTTCTATTTGACGAGAAAAGGTAACATCATAACCATAATCATTGCCGATAGCTGTTAAACTTGAGGTATTTGTATTAAGAGCCAGAGCAGGGTAACTTTTGCGTTCTTTTTTATATCTACCTACAAACTCTGCCGCAATATGCTGGGCATCACCGGCACTGCCACCATTACCCATCAAAATTACTTTACCGCCGGCTTTTAAAGATTTAATAATTTCTTTAGCCAAAGTTTCAATTTGCGGGCCTAAATTATCCCCGACGTAAGTTAGTGTTTCAATAAGTTCTTTAGTTTCATTTTTTGTAAACATAAATGCTCCTATATAATCTCAATATATTTTTGTTGTACCCAAGTAAAATTACTTTCATTTCCTAGGGACACTTCAATCCAGTCACCTTTCCTGTCATGTATTTCCAACAACTGGGCTCTTGGAACATTTAAAGCAACAGGAAAATTTTCCGAAGGTCCGCTCCTAAGTTCTGCCCTTGGGGCAATAACTACTGCTAAATCCTGTAAATCTTTTTTCGCTCTAATTAAATAAAACCCGGTAAAAAACAAAGTTAAACATAAAGAAAATATTACAGTCTTGAGCCAAAATCTCCTATACTTAAAGAATACAAAAAAAGCTACACTAATAGCAAATAGCCATAGACCTAGAAAAGCTAAACCCTTCAATTCTTTTAAGGAAAAATAATTATAAGTTAAAAAAACAGTTTTGGGCATATTTTCCGGAATTAAAGATTGTCCCGCCTTTTCCAAAGTAAATGATAAATTATTTATGATATCTTTATCTCTTGGATTTAGGCGGAAAGCTCTATAATAATTAATTAAAGCCTTATCTAAATCCCCTGCTTTAAAATAACTATTGCCTAAGTTGTAATAAGAGTAAGGGCTTTTATCCCCACTATTTATTTGTTCTTGATAAATTTCCGCAGCACCCAAATAATTACCGTTATCAAATAAATCCTGTGCTGTTTTATTTTGCCCTTGCGCTGAGCAAGAAAGCATTAAAAAAAGTGAAATTAAAGTTAAAAAATATTTCATTTTATCTCCTTTTCCAAATCAGATAAAAGAGATAGAAGTTTTGCCTTTTCTTCCTCTAAATTATCTTTCAAACCAACGCTGGAACTTGGAGCATATTTTAACATGCTTAAATGATTCCAAGTATTGGATAATCTTCCTCTTAAAAAAGCATTTAATTTTAACTTTTGACAAATATCATCAATATTCATTAATCCAGCTTGACTTCCCATTTTACCCTCAAGATAAGTTTTAAGTATTTCCGGTAATTCGTCTGCTTTTGAGGCATTTTTAATACTCTTTTTAGCATGCAAATAACATTTTAAACTGCCCGTTAAAGAGATTTTGCCCTCTTTAATTAAGGCAACAAATAAAGCCAAAAGTATTAAAGAAAACGCATAAAAGTTATTATTTCCGAAATCAGCAATTTTAGTTATTACTTTATTAAAATAACTTTGCGGTATTTCTTTTAAATAATTTATATCTTTAGAAAGATGCTGTATTTTTTGCCCCGCTTCTGTAGCATTATCTTGAGCAAAAGAAATATTTTTTTGTTCATTGGACGCAGAGGGTAAAACTTTGAT
The DNA here is from genome assembly GCA_902787065.1 of uncultured Elusimicrobium sp. Lineage (GTDB taxonomy): Bacteria > Elusimicrobiota > Elusimicrobia > Elusimicrobiales > Elusimicrobiaceae > Proelusimicrobium. The sequence goes on along the minus strand of CADAFA010000011.1, from coordinate 11,101 downwards.
ATGTAATTCCTCACTGGTAACGGTTTTATATGTTTTTGAATTGATATCAAAGTAAGAGAAAGCAATTTGCGGAATAGTATAATTTCCTGAAGCCCTAGGCACAAGAACTGTTTTATAAACTTTTGTACCTGTCAATTTGCCTGCGGCAATTTTATTCGTTAAATTGGAAGAAGTTTCATAAGTCCTGAAGGTTTGGTCCATTTCCGGCAAAGATATATCTTTTACAGCGGCCAAATTACCTGTTCCTTTAACTGTTACCGTCAAAGTTATCGGTTCACCTGCGGTTACTTCATAAGAATCTAAAGAAGATGAAATTTGATAATTACTGCCAACAGCCCCATAAAAACTGGCAGGCTTATTTTCAGAGGGTAAAGGAATAATATCAACGAACATAATATCACTTTCTACCTTATGTGTCTGCCCAGCGTTTCCCCCCCTAAAGAACATATCAAAAGCATCAAATATACCTTCCGAAGATGTGTAAGTTACTGTTGCTGAACCAATTTCCGCCACACCGCTAACCAAACCAAATAAAGCACTTTCTATTTCCGTATAATAGTATGTTTTATTGCCAAAAGTTTCTTGCCCTTGTCTTGTCGCAATATCTTCTGAAAACATACCTTTAAGTTGGGGTCTATCATATAACGGCTGCCCCAAAGTATTTTGTGATTGATAAAATCTGATTTTCAAAGTTACCTGCTCATTTATGTAAGCCTTTTTAGCACTTGTTTGTGCTGTTATAAAGAAGTTAGGCAGTTTTGAATTTACGTTAGCAACCTCTTCTTGTTTTTGCCTTTCTTTTTGTCTTATTTGGTCCCATGCAGTTCGCGGGGCAGAAGGGGTTTGCCTTGAAATTTCTACTTCAATAGGTTCTGTTTGATAATCTTGCCCTGCTACTTTAACGGTAAAAGCCCCAATTGTAGTTTTACCGGCAAAGCGCGGGGTCAACACATAATTAAATTGTAAACGGGCGGTTACCTTACCGTTTACCATGTTTACCTGTCTGCTTTGGCCTGCGGAATAGATATTAAAGTTAGGAAGTGAAGGCATTTGCGGTACTTCAATATTGGTTGAAGGAGCCGTAACATAAACAGTCAAATTTATCTCTTCATTAAGTGTTACGGTAGTTGTATTAACTTCAGCACGGACTTCAACTTGGGCATGAGAATCTAAGGCACAAGTAAAAAATAATATACCGATAATAATAGGTATTTTTATAAAATTAAAAATATTACCAATCTTTTTCAATTTGATTACTCCTTACATATGTTTTCGGTAAATCTTGTTTATGTTCTTGAGCCATTTGTAAAACATTTGCTGCCTCTTCTTTTGCAGAAGCCTCTTTTTCTTTTTGTTCTTGCTTTTGTTGGTTTTGCTGTTGTTGATCCTGTTTCTGCTGTTCCTGATTTTGTTTATCTTGATTTTGTTTATTTTCTTGATTGTCTTTATTTTGTTGAGGGTTTTCTTTAGGTTGCTGGCATTGATTGTTTTGGGCCTTCTCTTGCTTTAACATAAACTGCAAATTTTGTTTGGCATCCTTATCCTTTAAATTATTTAAAATAACAGCCCTCATGGCCTGTTTTGCCGTTTCTTTATCCCCTGCTTTATAGGCGGAATTTCCTAAATTATATAAAGCATCTTGATTTAATAAGGCCTGATTTTTATTTTCAGGTTCTTTAATAGAATTCTCAAAAGCCTTTGCAGCAGCCCCGTAATCTTTCAAACGATATAAAGCCGTACCGCTATTGTAATTTGCTTTTTGAGGAGATTTAGATGAAGCTCTTTCATACAATTCAAAAGCTTGTCCGAATTTGCCTTCATCATAAGCTTTATTACCTTGCCTTAAAAGAGAATTTTGAGCAAAAACCGGCAAAGTCAAAACAACTAAAAGGAAACTTAAAACTATTCTCATAACTATATTTTACCTTTTCTTATCGGTAGGCATAAAGCCCCCATTATTAAAATTATAGCCAACGCAAGCGGTATTTGATATCTGCTCTTATATATCACTGTATCTGTAGTTTTTGTTAAACTTTTATCTAAAGTACGAAGTTGATTGGTAATATCATCGGCAACTTGCTGGGCATTAGTGTATTTAATATATGCACCACCTGTTTTAGAGGCTAAATTTATTAAAGATTTTTCATCCAATTTTGTCAATACGGTTTTACCTGACCTATCTTTTTTATACTCTGTTCCCTGTGGGGTTTTTATCGGTATAAGTTCCCCCTCTTCTGTACCGATACCCACGGTAATAATCTTTATACCTGCCTCGCGCGCTGTGCTTAAGGCTTCCTCAATATCTTTAGGCTCATGATCCTCACCGTCAGTGATTAATACTAAAGCCTTTATACCACCGTAAGGTTTTAGCATACGGGAAGCAAGCTGTATAGTAGGTGCAATAGCAGTCCCGGCAACCGGTATCATATTAATTTTTAAACGTTCGCTTAAATTTTTTAGTGCATCTAAATCGGTAGTTATAGGGCAAAGCATATAAGCCTCGGAAGTAAAAGCTATAAGCCCAAGCCTTTCTTGAGTTACTTCTTCAAAAAGCATTTTAAGCATCATTTTAGCATTTTCAAGACGATTAGGTTTAAAATCTTCCGCTTGCATTGACAAAGACACATCTAAAGCAATTATTGCTTGGGAATAAGTAGCAATCCTTTCCTTACGTTCTTTACCCCATTGTAAACCTGCCAAAGCAATAAAAATAAAAAATATACCACTTAAAAACAATATATCTTTTAAACGCCTGCGGGTCTTAAATTCCGCTGGTGTTAAAAGGGCAAAATTAGTTTTGGAAAATAAAATTTTCAGAACCGCTTTACGTCGCAAAAAACCAATTCTCCAAAGAATTGAAACAAGAATTGCCGTTAAAATTAAATAAAAAAATATTTTTGTATTTGCAAATAATTCCATAAACAATTAAGGTATTTTAATAAAAATAAACTTCCCCCCGATAAAAGCAAGCAAAGCAAAAACTAAAGCAAGCCAGAGTAAATCTTGATAAGCATCTTCATAATTTAGTTTTTGGGATTCTTGATAAACTGTTTTTTCAAGAGTATTAATTTCAGCATAAATATCGTTTAAAGCAGCCGTATCCGTTGCCACATAAGACTGGGCACCGGTTATATCGGAAATCTCTTTCAAAGTTCTTTTAGCCTCTAGCATTTTAGGAGTATTTTCCTGATAACTTGCTATTAACTGATCTCTGTAAGGAATATTTAACGGTAAATGGGCAATATCCCCTGCCATCAATATCGTATAAACTTTTATTCCATATGCAGCGGATGCTTTTGCTGCAGCTACAGGATCTACCGTCCCACTGTTATTTTCACCGTCAGTAACTAAAATGATAATTTTGCTTTTTGCAATACCTTCTTTTAAGTGCTGGGTACTTACGGCAATTGCATCCCCTATAGCAGTACCGCTAACCCCTGCTAACATATCAACATAAACATAACCGAGATATTCTTTTAGCGCAAAATAATCTAAAGTAAGTGGGCACTCAAGCATTGCTGCCCCGGAAAAAACTACAAGGCCGATTCTATCACTTGTTCTTTTAGAAATAAAATTTTCCACCGTTTCTTTGGCAGCAGCCATACGGTTATATAGTTCCTCAGCCTTTTTAGGTTTTTCTGCAATAAAATCCGGCATATTCATGCTACCGGAAACATCTAAAGTGAGCATAATGTCCACCCCTTGTGTAGGTGGGGGTTGGGTTATTCCTTCTTTTTGCGGACGGGCCAAAGCAAGTATTGCAAAAAATAAACTAAGTAAAACACAAGTTAAACTAAAATATTTAGCAAGCATTGTGAGTATATCTAATGGGGGATATACTCCTTCTGGTAAAGGATATTTTACGCTTATCCCCCCTTTTGTTTTTAAAATTATACCCCAAATTACGACAAATAACCAAAGTATCAATAAATACAGACATTTAGGATTAGCTAAAGTTTTGCCCCGTAAAAATAAAAAGCCACAAACACCCAAAGAAAAGAAGCAAAGTACTATAAACAACAAAAAAGGTAAATATTTATTTATTTTTTTCATTTTTACCTCCTGGCTTATTGTCTTTCTTTTGATAACGGGTTAAATCTTTCTCTTTATTTTCCACAATCATTTCCTTTGCTGTTTTAAGGACATTATCACGATCCTCAACTGTTGGTATCACCCTAGCAAATTTAACCAAAATGATTGATTGTTGTAACTTCTGCAAAACATTAAAATCAAACTTAAAATCGGGAATAGTTTTTAATTTTTTAAAGAGTTCGCGGGCAGTCATTTTTTGTGCACCGAAATTAAAACGGGCAGATAAGAATTGCCTTAAAATATCAGAAATTTCCGAGTAATAAAGTTTATATTGATTTTTTTCCCATAAATCACTTTGTACCAAAATATCTAATTGTGATAAAGCAATTTCATGCATTGGTTGTTCTTGCTTTTCATAAGGACTTAAATTTAAAGGTAATTGACGTTTTTTGCGTTTTATAAAACGAACTATGACAGCACTTATTGCCCCAAGTAAACATGCAATTAAAATAATCAGAAATATATTAAGAGGTCTATATGGCCCTCTTATGTCAATTAAATCTTTGATTTTAGAAGGCATTTCTTTAATATCAATTTCTAAAGACTCTGTTTCAATCTTTTTACCTTCAGCCGTAGTAAAACCTAAAGCTGTTAACGTAGAAACCTGCAAATTTAACGGTAAAACAGTTATCTCCGTAAGCAAAGGGTTTTGTTTGTTTTGGGTTAAAGATAAAATTTCAAAATCTTTTTGGCTAAGATTTTCCCCGTCAAAAGTTGCTGCTTCCGGTAAAACAAAACTTAATTTAAAAGGTTCAGCAAAAACCACCTTCTCAGGTTTATTCTGATATTCTACAACTTGTGCATTATTTTTTACAGAATCATCTGTCTTTTCAGAAGGTTCTTGCCCTAATAAGAAAAGTGGAGAAAGTATAAACAATAAAATTAATAAATATTTCATCTTCTTAACTTCCTTGCGCGACGTTTAAAAAATTTAACTAAAGTATCGGATATTTTATCCCCTTCTTGTAGGGTAATATATTCAAGCCCGCTTTTTGTAAATAGCAGTTTAGCTTCATCTAGTTCTTTTATATGCCTGTGGGTAATATCTGCTGTTTTTTTAGAAGCCAAATTAAGCAAAATTTGCCCGCCTCCTTCCAATCCTTCCAAAGAAATAAATACATGAGCTTTAGGTAAAAATTGCTCTAATTTATCTTCTATAATTATAGGTACGACATCAAACTTCTTTGCCGTAAGTTTAAAAGGTTTGGAATAATTTTGCTCGGTTTTAAAATCAGAAATTAAAACTATAATTCCGCTGCGCCTTATAAGATGATTTATACTTTCTAAAGCAAGGGTTATATCAGTCCCTTTACTTTTAGGGGTAAAAGCCAAAAGCTCGCGGATAATTCTAAGAACATGCCGTCTGCCTTTTTTAGGCGGGATATAAAGTTCTATTTTATCACTAAACAAAAGAAGGCCGACTTTATCATTATTATGCGTTGCAGAAAAAGCAAAAACGGCTGCAAGTTCTGTAGCTATTTCGCTTTTTAATCTACCCAGAGAACCAAACATTAAAGAAGCAGAAACATCACAAGCAATTAAAAGGGTTAACTCGCGTTCTTCATTAAACTTTTTTACAAAAACACTACCGGTCTTGGCTGAAACATTCCAATCAATGCTCCTGATATCATCACCCGGAATATATTGACGGACTTCAGCAAACTCTATACCTTGCCCCTTAAAAACACTAAGGTACTCCCCTGCAAAAGTTTCTTTGACAAGTTTGCCCGTCTCAATTTCAATGCGACGAACGCGTTTTAAAATTTCTGCCGTATCCATAAGGCACCTGATTATGGGACTTCTACTGTAGCAAAAAGCTTTTCAATTATCTCTTCTGTAGTAACATTTTCTGCTTCGGCTTCATAGGTAAGTAAAATTCTGTGTCTTAACACATCAGGACCAATTTCTTTAATATCTTCAGGTGTAACATAACCGCGCCCTGATAAAAAGGCATAGGCCTTTGCAGCTTTTGTTAAGAAAATTGATGCACGTGGGCTTGCACCATATAAAATATAGGGGGCCAAATTGTCCAATTTATATTCCTTAGGGTAACGAGTTGCGAAAACTAGATTTAAAATATAATCTTTAACCTTCTCATCAACATAAATAGTATCCGCAACTTGACGGGCTTTTAAGATTTGTTCAAGAGTTACCTTGCCGCTTACTTTAGGAGTATTATTTGCCGACATGCGCTCCAAAATCTGTTTTTCTTCAATCTTAGAAGGATAGCCAATATTAATTTTTAACATAAACCTATCCACTTGGGCTTCAGGTAAAGGATAGGTTCCTTCTTGTTCCACAGGGTTTTCCGTAGCTAGCACCATAAAAGGTGTAGGTAATTGATAGGTTTCATCACCGATAGTTACCTGACGTTCCTGCATAGCTTCAAGCAAAGCGCTTTGAACTTTTGCAGGGGACCTGTTAATTTCATCTGCTAAAACCAAATTAGCAAAAACAGGGCCTCTCCTTACAGAGAAGCTGCCTTCTTTCGGATTAAAAATTAAAGTACCGGTAACATCAGCCGGAAGCAAATCAGGTGTAAATTGTATACGCTGAAAAGAGCCGCTTATAACTTCTGCTAAAGTTTTAACCGTTAAAGTTTTGGCAAGACCGGGGACACCCTCTATTAAAATATGACCATCCGCGATAAGAGCAACAAGAATTTTATTTACCAAATCTTCTTGCCCGACAATTACTTTTGCTATTTCTTGTTTAAGATCCTGTAAAAACAGGCTCTCTCTTTGAACTGTTTGATTAATTTCTGTTACGTTCATTTTTACCCCCCAGTAAAATTAATATTGTGACATTTGGCTATCAAAATCTTTTTTAGCCGCTTTATTGCCGGATTCAAGATTTACTTTTAAGCCATCTTGATACCATTTCTTATCACCTATGGAATCTACTAAACTCTGAGCTGCTTGTGATAAAGTTAAATCTTCGCTTAAAGTAGCATTGTTTATAATTTGAGCGACTTGCGGAGTATGATACCCAACCATCAAATTCAATAAAGCTACCTTGGATATACCGGAATTTTTATAAAGAGATAACAGTATATTTAAAGTTTGTTTGTCTTTGTAAGTTTTAAGCAAATTTAATATTTTGCCTTTATCTTCCGGCAAGGTAAACATAGTTAAATAACGCCTTATCAAAGCTTCTGCTTCCCTGGAGCCGCTTGAATAAACTAAATCTACAAATGCAAAACAAACATCAGGATCATAAGTTACAAAAACATTTTCTTTTATCTGATTATAAGAACTTACATTAGTACTTTTAAACCCATTTCTATTCGGATCTATTTCGGGGATATAATCTTCATCAATTGTTGTTGCGATATTAGAAATTAAATTTTTAGGGTTTATATCTGCTTTGTATAAAACACGGGTTGCCCCTCCCCATAATACAAAGTAACCTACTAAAACTAATACAACTAAAAATAACAATTGTTTCATAATCTGCTCCTTTATAATCAGATTTAAACTTCTACCTATATATTAGCAAATTTTGGGCCTATTTAACTTGAATAAAATTTATTGGCAAATCTGTCTTATTAAGTAACTTATAATTTTTTTGCTCATTAGTTTTGTTTTTAGACATTAAATTTACCCTGTAAAGGACTTTAATCTCGTTATCTAAAGTGTCTATTTTAACGATTTCAAAAAAATTATCGGCAAATCTACCTTCTGAAATAATAATAACTATTTCTTTGTTTGTAAAATTTACCTCAGGATACTTACCCTCATTTTCAGCTAAAAACTTTTTATATTGTATCGAATCTTTTATAACTAAAAAATTTGCCGGTAATTGCAACATTGTTATACGGGATTCCTCTTGCTGATAGGCAGAGTTTCCTTCCTCTTTAGTTATAGACAATGGGTTTAAAACAAAATCCTTCTTATCTACAGTAATTGCATTATGTTTCTTCGTTTCGTCTAGGGACATTTGCTCAAACAAATCTTTAGGTTTATTTGCTTGGCTGTAAAAAACTAAATCTTTTTCTTTTTGTGGAGCATTGGAAAGTTCTGTCGCAGAAGGTTCCCCTATAAATAGAACCTCTCCCCCTTCTCCGGATTCTACGGCTTCTTCAAGTTCTTTTTGGGCATATTTTTCAATCAAAGCCATAACTTCCGGCGTTTCTCTTTTAAGCTGATATTTGGGCCACAAATAATATTGCCAAAGTAAGGCCGCAACAAAAATTCCCAAACATAAAGCAATTAAATTCTGCTGCTTCATTTATTTTTCCATTTCCCGTACTCTGTTATAATAACAGATTTTAAACCACCGCGCGGGGTAAATTCCGCGGTTATGCGAGCACATTTAGGTTTAGCGGCTTTAATTACATCATCTAAAATTTTATTGGCGGTATTTTCCATAAAAATACCCATATCCCGATATTCTAGCAAATAATATTTCAAAGATTTAAGTTCCAAACATAATTTATTTGGAATATATTCAATAGTTATTGTTGCAAAATCCGGAAGACCTGTTTTAGGACAAACGGAAGTAAATTCAGGCAAAGAAATACGTATTAAATAATCCCTTTTATATTGGTTTTCCCAACATTGAATTGCCGGAAGTTTAATATCAGCCCCTCTTCTTGCATGAGTTTTAGTATAACCGAAATCAAGATCTTTATTCATATTTTAACCTCAAAGAATTTAAAAATATAACACAAATATTTAAAAACCAAAAGCCCCAAAAGATAACCCAATTATTTGCATAATTATTAGTTACCGATACATAGCATAGCAAAGCCATCAAAATACTCAAAAGTAAATTTAAGCAAACGGTATTCCAACCCTTTCTATATAATTCAAAAATCTTCTTTACCAAAGTAAAATCTTTACCTTTTATGATAACATCAACCCAACTAGTAAATAAGTTATTTGTCGGTACAAAAGCTAAAGAAGCATCTGCCTGTAAAAGAGCTAAAATATCGTTAAAACCATCCCCTATCATAGTAATATATTCACCTAAATTTTGGTCTGCACTTATTTTAGCAGATTTATCCGTGGGATACATATTTCCATAATATTCTTTTATACCTGCCCTTCTGGCAGCCGCTGTTATAGCCAAAGTATTATCGCCTGAAAGCAAACACACTGTCTTTTTCAAGCCGGTCAAATATTTTACTGTAGAAGCCGCATTTGCCCGCAACCTATCTGTAAAGTAAATACAACCTAAAAATTCCTGATTCTTAGCGACATAAAAAACTGTTTTCCTAACTTCTTCTTCCGGCATTGGGACTTCTATCCCTTTATTTTCCAGCCAAGTTCGTCTGCCAGCCAGATAAGTATCTTCACCGCTTCTGACTAAAGCCCCATAACTGGGATGTAATTCTAAGGAAGAAATTCTCAAAGGTACCATTTTATTTTTTACCCCCCACTCTTTTAAAGCAAAGGCAAAAATATTCTGGGCATTCTGTTGAGTAGTTAAGGCTGCCTTCATAAGAGTTTCTTCTGAGACATCTTTTGCAGGTACTATCTCTGCCACTTGCAAATGACCTGTTGTTAAGGTTCCGGTCTTATCAATAAATACTTTACTGGAATTATTAGCCCTCTCTAAAACTGTTATATCATTTATTTTTATTTTACCATCAAAAGTAACTCCAGATAAATAATGCCATGGTAAAACTATTGAAAGCATATAAGCAATAGGTGAAGCAGACAATATAAAAAGACAAACATTAGATAAAGCAAATAAGGGAAAATTACCCTTAAAGCATAAACAACAGGATACCCCTCCTAACAAAGCTGCGATTAGAAATGTTGCCAACAAAAAAGTGAAAGATGTTTTTTCCAAAACACTAACCCTGATAAGTTTCCTGTTTTCACTTTGTTTAACTGCCTGAAGAACTCTGGCTATATGGGAAGTTTTTCTGGAACTTAAAACCTGTATTTCAACATCTTTACCTTTATTAATGGAACCAGCTAAAACTTTATCCCCAATTTGTTTAGAAGCCAAAGTAATATTTCCGGTCAAAAGATTTTCATCAAACAAAGTTGCCCCTTTTACAATCTTCCCGTCAAAAGCTAATCTGTGAGAATTTTTTAACAGTATAATATCTCCGATTTTTACTTCTTCGCAAAAAACCTTTTTAGGCCCTTCTTTTGTAATTAAAATACATGAGGGAGATATAAAATTATCAAGACTTTCCATGAATTTAAAAGAATCCCTAAGGTGTTTTATCTCTTTTGCTTTTATAAAATTAGCAAACATTAAAGTAATTGCTACGGACACAAACACCCAACAATTACTTTGACTCTCTATTCCTAATAGGCCAAAAACACCAAAACACAAGGAAACAATCATATAACCTGTAAGAAGTGCATTAAACCCAATATAAAATTTAAATAGCTCCTTTAAGGCTCCTGTAATAAATAAACCGCCACCCCAAAAACAAACCAAAATAGCGAATATGAACCCCATATTTTGTGAAAAACCAAACAATTGGGTAATTGTAATCAAAATTAAAAATACCAAACAAACAAAACCTCTGAATCTATAGGAACCGGAGGTATAATAAGCTAGTTTATAAGCAATTTTTTGTGACATTATAGACCTCTGTCAATGGCATCAAAACGTCTGGTAGCGATATATTTACGCCCGCTATCCGTTCTTAAAGCACTAATTTTTGATTTATATCTTTTTGTGTTTTTAGGATCTAATTGCGCAGCTGTTCTATAATTTTGAGCGGCACTGCTCGGATCATCTAAAGATAAGATATCACCTGCAAAATCATACGCAGCAACATATTTGTTGTTTATTGCTTTTATATTGTTTAAATCAGCTAAAGCAGCCTCGTATTCCCCTTTAGCATATAACATTTCAGCACGACAAAAAATCGCGGCCACATAATCTACTTGCAGTGTCATTGCCGAAGAGCAGTCTTCCATAGCATTGGCATATTGGCCTAGTTTACGTTCTGCCATAGCACGTCTGTAATAATTCTTTGGATCTTTTGGATTCTTATAAATTAAATCAGTAAACTCTTGTGTGGCATTGGCATAAT
>CADAFA010000010.1 GCA_902787065.1 uncultured Elusimicrobium sp. | reverse complement strand
TTATTTAACCGTTTTTCTGCCTAAACTGTGGTAAATTATGCCTTTCATATTTTCAAGCGGATACAAGTTGCGCAAATCTACCACAATAGGTGTTTTTAAATTATCTTTAAAATCATTGACGGTTAAATTTTTGAATTCATTCCACTCGGTAATAATTATTGCGCCGTCAGCACCTTGTAAAGCCTCTTTTGTACTGTCACAAAATGTTGCGTAAGGGAAAAATTCCGGCCCGTGCTTTTTACCTTGCGGATCATAAATTTTAAGGTTTGCACCGGCTAAATTAAGTTCTGATAAAATACCGATGCTCGGTGAATCACGCATATCATCGGTTTCCGCTTTAAAAGTTATACCTAAAATAGCAAGTGTTTTACCGCGTAAATTATCATCAAAAGCACCATTAATTTTTGCAAGCATTTTATAGCGGCGCGCATTGTTTTGCGCAATGGTTGTTTCAATTAATTTAAGTGGGCTGTCCACCTTTTTTGCCATACGCTCAAGTGCCATTGTGTCTTTAGGGAAACATGATCCGCCAAAACCCGGCCCCGGGTTTAAAAATTTGTAACCGATACGGCTGTCTAGCCCAATACCTTTTGCAACGTCGCTGATATTTGAGCCGGCCTTTTCGCACATATCTGAAAGTTCATTAATAAACATAATTTTCATGGCCAAAAAGGAATTTGAGGCATACTTTATCATATTCGCGGTTGTAGTATCGGTTTTAAGTAAATGGAAGCCTTTATCTGTTAAAGGTTTATACAAATCAAGCATAATGTTTAAAGACTTTTCATCATTTGCACCGACGACGATCCTTTCCGGGTTCAAAAAGTCCGCCACTGCAAAACCTTCTTTTAAAAATTCCGGGTTTGTAACTACGGCAAATTTTGCTGTGGGGTTATTTTTTTTGATAATACTTTCGACACTTTCCGCAGTGCCGATTGGTACGGTAGATTTTAAAACGATAACTTTATAATCTTCTTTTATATTTTCCGCAATTTCTTTGGCAACGGCAAAGACGAAAGATAAATCAGGATCCCCTGTCTTTTTATCAGCCGGTGTGCCTACGGTGATAAAGATAACATTACTTTCTTCAACACCGCGCGCCATGCTGGTAGTAAAACTTAAATTGCCATTTTTTACACTTTCGGCAACGATTTTTTTTAAATCTTTTTCATAAATAGGCATTATGCCTTTATCCAAATTTTCAATACGGGTTTTATTGTTATCCACACAAATAACTTTATGCCCGAGGTGTGCAAAACATGCACCGCTTACAAGACCTACATAACCTGTACCAACCATACAAATTTTTTCCATAAACACTCCGCACTTGCAATATATGTATATTGTACCAAATTTGATATAATATAGTATACATTGAAGAGGTGTTTATGAGAGAAACTTTTTTGCCTTTCGCGCGCCCAAGTATCGCACAAGACGGTATCGACGAGGTCGTCAACTGTATTAAAAGCGGTTGGCTGACAATCGGCCCAAAAACTATTGCTTTTGAGCAGGTTTTTAAAGATTTTACGGCTTCCCAGTATTGTATCGGGGTAAATTCGGCTACTGCCGGTTTGCATTTGGCTTTAATGGCCCTAGGTATCGGCAAAGGTGATGAAGTTATTACAACACCGATGACATTTGCCTCCACCATAAACACTATAATTTTAGCAGGTGCGACACCTGTTTTGGCAGATATTGACAGAAACACTTTAAACATTGTTCCTGCAAATATTGAGGCAAAAATTACACCTAAAACCAAAGCAATAATGCCCGTGCATTTTGCAGGTCGCCCTTGCGATATGAAGGCAATTAAAGAAATTGCCCAAAAACACAATTTAGTTATTATTGAAGACGCCGCCCATGCTTTGGGCGCAAAATATCAAGGGGAAAATATCGGCAAAACCGAAGGTAAAAATGCTGTAGTTTTCAGTTTTCACCCAACAAAAAATATTACTACGGGTGAAGGCGGCATGGTCTGTTTAAGTGATGAGGCTGCCGCCGAGGCTGTTTACATTATGCGCCAAAACGGTATGAGCAAAGGTGCTTGGAACCGCTATGCCGCAAAAGGCAAAGCACATTATGATATTTCTTTACTCGGATTAAAATACAATATGCTTGATATTCAGGCGGCAATAGGTATTTCCCAAATGAAACAACTTGCAGATTTCAATAAACGCCGCGCGGAAATTGTTGCCAAATATATGGCTGCTTTTAAAGATACAAAAGGCTTAATTTTGCCTGCCCCCGTTAATAACGGGGATTTACACTCCTGGCATATTTTTACGCCTTTAATTGATACCGAAGTTTTAAATATCACCCGTGATGAATTTATGAAACTTATGGGTGAACAAAATATTGGCACTGCCTTGCATTATCAAGCTATACCGACATTCAGTTATTATCAAAAAACTTTTGGTTGGGATGTTAATGACTATCCAGAAGCCAAATATGTGGGCGAACATATTGTATCTTTACCGTTATTCCCTACAATGACCGAGCAAGATATAAATGATGTTATAAACGCCACCAAACAAATATTAAAAGAGCATTTAAAATGAAAAAGTTATCAGTAGTAATACCTGTATATAATGAAAGCGCGTCTTTACCGAAATTATTTGAGCGCACCTTCCCGGCTTTAGATAAATTAAACCGCCCTTATGAAATTATTTTCGTAAATGACGGCAGTAAAGATGACAGCATTAAGCAACTTAAGGCCATGTATGAAAAGCGCAAAGATGTCGTCAAAATTATTGATTTTAACGGAAATTTCGGCCAACACATGGCAATAGTTGCAGGGTTTACAAAAGTAACGGGCGACGTTGTTGTTACAATGGACGCTGACCTTCAAAACCCGCCGGAAGAAATTGAAAAAATGCTCGTGGAATTTGACAAAGGCTATGATGTTGTAGGCACCATTCGCGCAAAAAGGGACGATCCTTTCTTTAGGAAATTCGCTTCAAAAATCGTAAATATTATTACCAATAAAATTACAGGTTTAAAGATACACGATTACGGTTGCATGTTGCGCGCTTATGATAGGCGCATCGTAGATATTATTGCCAAAAGTGAAGAAGCCACAACATTTATCCCCGCTTTTGCACAAAAATTTGCCGTTAACCCTGTGGAAATTGAAATTTCCCATAGCAAACGTTTGGAAGGGGAATCAAAATATAGTTTTTTCCGCTTAGTTAGTTTAAATTTTGATTTGATGACAAGCTTTTCTTTAGTACCCCTTCAATTTATAACAATTTCAGGCATGGTAATTTCAGGCTTAAGTTTCTTGCTAGCCTCTTACTTGATTGCTTTGCGTATCATTTTTGGTGCGGCAGCTGATGACACAAACGGTGTTTTTACCCTGTTTGCAATATTGTTTTTCTTGATAGGTTTCATGATTAGTGCGATCGGTATTACGGGCGAATATATCGGTCGCTTATTTAAGGAAGTCAGAAAACGCCCGAAATTTGTTATTAAAGAAGAATATGGAATCAAATAGACCTAAACTTTTATTTTTCGGTTTCAGTATGACAGGTGCCGCCGTTTTGGAGGAACTTATCAAAATGGACGCCAATATTATCGGTGTTTATACCTATGAAGATAACCCAAAAGAAAATTGGTTCCCTTCCGTTAAACTTTTGGCACAAAAATATAATATTCCAACTTATACGCCGGAAAAATTGGGCGCAGAAGATGTGCAAAATATCAAAAATTTAGCGCCTGATATAATTTTGTCTGTTTATTACCGTTCTTTAATAAGTGATGAAATTTTAAAAGTTGCACCTTTAGGTGCTTTTAATATGCATGGTTCTCTGCTTCCCAAATACCGTGGCAGAGCACCGATAAATTGGGTGCTTGTTAAAGGGGAAAAGGAAACCGGTGCTACCTTACATTATATGGTGGCAAAAGCGGATGCAGGTGATATTGTGGGCCAAAAAGTTGTGCCAATATCTAATGAAGATACTGCCTTAACTTTAACGCAAAAAGTAACCGCCGCTGCTTGTGAAATTATTAAAGAGGTTTACCCGTTAATTGAAACAAAAAATCTAAAACCGCGCAAGCAAGATATGTCAATCAGCACCTATTTTGGGCGGCGCACCCCAGCGGACGGTTTAATAGATTGGAATCAAAACGCACAAACAATTTACAATTTAATTAGGGCGGTAACAAAACCTTTTCCCGGTGCGTTTTTTGAAGATGGCGGCAAAAAAATTATTATTTGGCGCGCCAAAGTTTTACCTACAAAAACACAAACGGCAGCAGGGACAACAGTTTCAAAAACACCGTATATAATAACTGCCGCAGATAAAGATTTGGAAATTTTAGATTTTGAAGTACAGGAGATTATAAAATGAGAGTTTTAATACTTGGTGCAGACGGTTTTATCGGTTCCCATTTAACCGAAAGAATTTTAAATACTACCGATTGGAAAGTGGTAGCTTTTGACTATGCAAGACGTAATTTAAAAGGTTTTAAACACCCTAATTTTACCTTCAAAAAAGGTGATATTTTTAAGGCTGACCGCTGGATTGAAAATCAGGTCAAAGAAGCAGATGTCGTTTTACCTTTAGTCGGCGTTGCAAAACCTATGTACTATATTAAAAAACCGGTGTGGACTTTTGAACTAGATTTTGAACAGAATTTAAAAGTTGTCCGCATGTGCGTAAAACATGGTAAAAGGGTGATTTTCCCTTCAACCTCTGAAGTTTACGGTATGAGCCCTGATAAAGTTTTAAATGAAGAAACCTCCCCTTTAATGACAGGCCCAATCAACAAAATGCGCTGGATTTATTCCTGCGGCAAACAAATGATGGACCGCGTTATTGCAGCATATGCGCAAGAACAAGGTTTAAAATACACTTTAATCAGGCCATTTAACTGGGTTGGTACGCGCCTTGATACTTTTGAAGATGCAAAAAACCGCGCGGCAAGAAGTATTACCCAAATGTTTTATGATGTTGTAACAGGCCGCCAACTTGTTTTAGTTAACGGCGGTGAACAGCGCAGAAGCTTCACTTATATTGATGACTGCCTTGATGCCTTAATGCTCATTATTGAAAATAAAGGCGGTAAAGCAGACGGTAAAATCTTTAATATAGGTAACCCTAAAAACAATCATTCTATTAAAGAACTTGCTTATACTATCGTGGAAACAATGAAAGAATTTAAGGAATATAAACCGATGGCTGATAAAGCGCAAATTGTTGTACAAGATGCAAAACAATATTACGGCGGTACTTACCAAGATGCACAGGACCGCTTGCCCAGCATTGATAATATGCGCAATACTTTCGGCTGGGAACCTAAGATTTCTTTAAAAGAAATGGTACGCAAAACTTTAGCTTTATATCTTAAAGATTTTAAGAAAGGCAAAATAAAATAAATGCAAAAAGTAATAAGTTTTTTTACAAATAAACGCAATTTAAAATACTTTATTTTTGCGGCTTTTGTAATTTTATATTTTTGCAATATCGGCGGTTATGGTTTAATGAACCCCGACGAAGGCCGTTATGCCGAAATACCGCGCGAAATGCTTTCAAGCGGGGACTTTTTTACCCCTACATTAAACTATGTTTTGTATTTTGAAAAGCCGCCCCTTTATTATTGGTTTACGGCGGCCTCTTTTGCAATTTTTGGGCAAAATGAATTTGGGGCAAGGGTTACATCTGTCGTAATGGGCCTGCTTTCTATTTTGTTAACTTGGTTTGTTGCCCGTAAATTTGAAGGGGAAGATACAGCCAATTTGTCTGCTATAATTCTTGGAACAAGCGGTTTGTTTTTTGCACTTTCGCGCGTAAATATTATAGACATGACCCTTTCCTCTTTACTAACCTTAGCCTTATTTAGTTTTTATATATTTTACAGGGAAAATAAAAAATGCTGGCTTTATATTTTTTACTCGGCTTTGGCTTTGGCAACTTTGGCGAAAGGTTTAATCGGTATAATTTTACCGGGCGGCGTTATATTCTTTTTTATGCTTTTTACGCGTGACTTTAAAATTCTAAAGCGCCTGTTTTTAACACCTGCGATTTTAATATTTTTTCTTGTTTGCGTGCCTCCTTTTTATATGGTATGCAAAAAGAACCCGGATTTTTTTTACTTCTTTTTTATTCAGGAACATTTCCTGCGCTATGCAACAAAAATGCATGATAGATATGAGCCTTTTTGGTTCTTTATTCCCGTTATAATCGGTGGTTTATTTCCGTGGACAGTAGGCCTATTTACCAATATAAAAAACTATTTAAACAAACAACAAATTAACCTTTATTTAGTTTTGTGGGTTGTAATTATAACTTTATTTTTTTCTGCTTCAAGTTCAAAACTGATACCTTATATTTTGCCCGTTTTCCCTCCGCTTGCAATACTTATAGCTAAAAATATTTTAAGTTTAACCGAAAGAGGGCAAAAACTTACAATAAAAATTTGGCTCTGGATATTTAGCTTTATTACAGTTGTTTTAGTTATCTCTTCAATTTTAGTTTTTAACGGTTATATACCTTTAAAGCACATACATAAAGTCCTGATTTATAAAACACCTTTCATATTGTTTAGTCTGGTTTGTACGGTGTTTTGTGTTATATTTTGGGTATTCCGAAAACAACCTAAAAAATTTTTAAATGCACATATTATTTTTGCCTTTTGTTTTCTTGCAGCCAGCTTGCCGGTATTTAGTATTTTAGGGGAGCAAAGGTCTACAAAAACTTTAAGCAAAATGCTTGTTCCGCTTTTAAAGCCGCAAGACATAGTTTTGCATTTTAATACTTATAAACAAGATATGCCTTTTTATATAAAACACCGTGTTGCCATTTATGACAGGGATGGCGAACTAGCCTTTGGGCGCAGTAAAGCAAAAGAGGCCGATAAATGGTTTATAGATTTGGGAAAGGCTGAAACATTTCTGAACCAACCTTTGCAAGAAAATCAAAAACTTTATATGATTGTAAAAGATAAACACATTAAGCTCGTGCCGAATATTGAGGCTTTTGAATATATCGGACACGATAAGAGGGAACTAAATTTATATGTCAGAAAATAAAAATATTTTAGCTGTAAAAGTAGATGTTGATACTTTAGAAGGTTACCTTAAAGGTGTACCCGCCATGGTGGATGTGTTAAATAAACTTGGGCTTAAAGCAACTTTTTATTTTTCCTTTGGGCCGGATAATTCCGGTAAAGCAATTTTCAGAATTTTCAGGAAAGGTTTTATAAGCAAAATGTTTAGGACAAAAGCCCCCAGCACTTATGGCTTAAAAACCATGATGTACGGAACAATTTTGCCTGCACCAATGATTGTTAAAGACCATCCGCAAGTTTTTATTGATACTGTTAAAGCAGGCCACGAATGCGGTGTTCATGCTTGGGACCATGTTAAATGGCAGGACAAATTACCAAAATTATTATACACCGAAATCCGCGCTGATTTGTTAAAAGCGGTAGAATTATTTGAAAAGTTAAGCGGCAAAAAACCGCATACTTTTGCCGCTCCGGGTTGGCAAGTAACAAGTAATGCTTTGGCGGCTTTGGATAGTTTAAATTTTGATTATGTCAGTAACGGCCGCGAGGGTAAAAAACCTTTTTACCCAATTTTTGAAGGTAAAAATTTTAAGACTTTGGAAATTTCTTCAACACTTCCGACAATGGACGAAATTTTAGGCCTTGATGGTATAAATGATGATACCATTGCAGATTTCTATTTAAATTCCTTAAAACCCGGCTTAAATGTTATAACTGTGCATGGGGAAATGGAAGGCCGCAGCAAATTAAAACAATTTGAAGCTATTTTACGCGGTGCAATAAAGCGTGGTTATACAATTTGCCCTCTTAAAGATGTTGCTAAAAATGCGGTTGATGCTAAAGAGGGCGAGATTGTTTTAGATTACATCAAGGGCCGCGCCGGCAAAGTCGCTGTACAAAAATAAATAGGAATTTACAGCATTTGGTTCTTTGCCGTCGGCGTCTTTTTGGTAAATTTAAATTTTTATTTTCCTAGAGTACCGAGAGTCGCTTCGCTCCCTTTCTTCTGGATACACGTCGTCAAATAAAAATTTAAATTTCCTCAAAAATACTTGCCGAGTTATGGACATAGGATTTGGCTTTATTCAATTTATTGCGTCGCACAAAATGCGCTCGTACGCTACGATTCTAAACTCTAAAATATTTCCTTTTACTCCCCGCCCCTTTGCTTGCAAAGGCGGAGGGGTTGGGGGTGGGGTTGTAAAACAAAAATTTCCTTAAAAACACTTGCCGGGCAGTTATTCTCAAGATAAGATTTTACAAAGTTCCGGTTTGGTTTAACTTATCACAAAGTTCTTTTTGTATTTCCGTGGGTTGATAGTTCATAACTCCGGAATAATCGCATTTAATTTTATTTGGGTCACTCTTATCTATGTATATATAATATTTGTATACCGGTGCTCTGTAAGCAAAAGCTAGATAGGTTTCACTAAAATTAGTACTAGAGTATTGAAAATCTGAGATAATTTTAAGATTACAACCTGCCGTGGTAGTCTCATTAGTTCCAGCCAAATCAATATCAAGTGCATCTAATTCCGTACAATCTGCATAACGGCTATTAATCATGTAAAATCTTTGTTGTGCCTGTGCTATTGTTTTGACAATAGTAACTGCTTCTGCCATTTTTGCTTTTTCAACAGCTTTCTTATATTGCGGCAGAGCAATTGCGGCAAGTATGCCAATTATCAAAACAACTACTAAAAGTTCAAGTAAAGTAAAAGCTTTTTTATTCATAATTTATTTCTCCATATTTTAGTTTTACGGCATTTTTAATTTAGCCATATATTATATTGTAAAAAAAAAAAAAAAAAAGCATGTCAAGTAGAATTTGGACCTAGATAAATATATCCGACGGTGAAAATAAATATTTCTTATAATTCCCCGCCCCTTTGCTGGCAAAGGCGGAGGGGTTATGGGTGTTAAATAAAAGTTTTTCTTTTTATTCCCTCCCATACTTTTTTAAAAGTAGGTGGAGGGATATAGGGTGGGTAGATTTGGAAATAAAATCTCATAATTTTCTATGTAAATTTTATATAATATTTTTAGGAGGCCTTATGAGTGATAATTTAAGAAAAACACCCCTCTATGATGCATGCCTTAAAGCAGGCGGGCGCATGGTGGATTTCCATGGCTGGCTTTTGCCTGTCCAATACGAAAGTATTATTGCCGAACATAAAGCCGTCAGAAATACAGCCGGTTTATTTGATGTTTCGCATATGGGGCAAATAATTTTTAAAGGTGAAGATGCCTTTAAACTCTTGCAAAATATTGCCACAAATAATTTTAAACAAGAACCAGGTGCCGGAGCTTATGCTCATATTTTAGACGATAACGGCGGTATTATTGATGATATCATTGCTTTTTGTTTAAATCCAAATGAATTTTTGCTTGTAGTAAATTCCGCTACACGCTTTAAAGATTATAATTGGTTTGTCAAAAAATCTGCCGGTTATAAAGTGGAAGTAACTGATGTTTCAGATAACTATGCCATGCTTGCACTTCAAGGCCCAAAAGCTTTAGATATTTTGGAAAATTTAATTCCGCAAATTAAAGAAATTGCCCGTTTCCATATTAAGCAAGATAAGATTTTTGATGCTTCGGTTTATATTACCCGCACCGGTTATACAGGCGAGGACGGTGTTGAAATTATGGGCAGCGCCGAAACAATAAATAAATTATTTGATTGGTGCCTTGCCAATGGCTTTACTCCGTGCGGGCTTGGCGCGCGTGATGTTTTGCGTCTTGAAGCAGGCTACCTTTTAAGCGGCAGCGATATGGACGAAAGCCGCAATCCTTATGAAGCCTCCTGCGGATGGGTAGTCAAACTCAAAAAAGCAGAAGATTTTACAGCCAAAGCCAAAATGGCCGCCGTAAAAGAAGTCGGTGTAAAGGAAAAGTGGACAGGTTTTATTTTGCAATCTGCCGGTGTTGCGCGCGAAGGTTGTTTAATTTTTAAAGACGGGAAACAAATCGGTAAACTTACAAGTGCAACTTTCTCCCCGTTATTTAAAGGTATTTGCGCCGGTTATGCACCTGCCGATTTAGAAGAAGGCGCAATAGTTGAAATCGAAGTACGCGGGCGCAAAATACCCGCCAAAAAAATAAAAATGCCGTTTTATAAAAATAGAGTTTAGTGAGGTATAAAAATGTATAATCAAGAAAATTGTAAATTTGCAGCCACTCATGAGTGGGCTTATATTGAAAACGGGGTTGCTACCGTCGGTATTAGCGACCACGCTCAACATGAAATCAGCGATATTGTTTTTGTGGAACTCCCAAAAATCGGTACAAAAGTTGAACAAGGCAAAAGTTGCTGCGTGATTGAATCAGTTAAATCAGCCTCCGATATTTATGCACCTGTCAGCGGGGAAATTGTTGAAGTTAACCAAGCTGCGGCGGATAATCCTTCAATCGTAAACCAAGCACCGCACGGGGACGGCTGGCTTTTTAAAATTAAAATGTCAAACCCTGACGAAGTAAAAAATTTACTTTCTTTTGAAGACTATAAAGCCAAAATATAATTATGTTTACTTCAAATACTAAAGAAGATTTAACGCAAATGCTTGCGGAAATCGGTGTTAAAAGTTTTGATGAACTTTTGCCCGTTCCGCAAGTTTTGCTTAAAGGTAATATAGATTTACCTTCCGCTTTAAATGAGCAGGAACTTACCGCCGAAGTCAAAAAAATTGCAAACAAAAATAAACCTCTTGTTAACTTTGCCGGCGGCGGTATGCAGGAACATTTCGTGCCTGCTGCCGTCAATGCTTTAAGCACAAGGGGGGAGTTTTTAACTGCTTATACTCCTTATCAGGCTGAGGCTTCCCAAGGTACTTTACAAGCAATTTACGAATATCAAAGTTGCATTTGTGCTTTGTTTGATATGGATATTTCAAATGCCTCCCATTATGACGGCGCAACCGCTTTGGCCGAAGCTTGCCTTGCGGCTACTCATTTAAAAAACAACAAAACCATTTTATACACTAAAGCCTTGCAACCAAATTACACAGAAGTTTTGAAAACTTACTTTAAAAATGCCTCAGTAAATTTAAAAGAAGTTCCTTTAAATGCCGACGGTACAACCGATTTAAAGCAACTTGAAACTTTACTCAAAAACGGTGCTGCCGCATTTATTTTACAAACACCTAACTATTTCGGTTGTCTTGAAAGTGCGGAAGAAATTTCTTCTTTAGTACATGCAAATAATGCTTTGCTTATTGCAAATGTAAACCCAACAAGTTTAGGTATTTTGCAAACCCCCGGTTCTTATGACGCAGATTTTGCAGTAGCCGAAGGCCAAGGCTTAGGTAATGCCTTAAATTACGGCGGGCCGACACTCGGTATTTTTACTTGCAAAAAACAATTTGTCAGGAATATTTCCGGCCGCTTATGCGGTATGGCGAAAGATAAAGACGGGAAACGTGCCTTTGTCTTAACCTTACAGGCAAGAGAGCAGCATATCAGGCGTGAACGTGCTTCCTCAAACATTTGTTCCAACCAAGCACTTTGCGCATTAAATGCAACAATTTACCTCACACTCTTAGGCCCCGAAGGTTTAAAAGAAGTTGCTTTGAAAAACTTAGAAAATGCCCATTATTTACAAACCGAACTTTGCAAATGTGAAGGCTTTACCTTAAAATACAAAGCACCTTTTTATAATGAGTTTGTTGTAACGACAAAAGTCCCTGCCGCCAAGTTAATAAAAGCGGCTGCCAAAAAAGGCTTTTTGGCGGGTATCTCAATCGGCAAAAATGAACTTTTGCTTTGTGCCACCGAAGTTAATACCAAAGCGCAAATTGATACTTTGGTTAATATTTTAAAGGAGGTAAAATAATATGATTAATACTTATCCGCATAATGTACTTTCAATAGAAAAGTCTGTTAAAGGCAGGCGCGGCGTTAAAGTTTGCACCCCGTCAAAACAAGCACAAGATATTTTACCTTCAAAATATTTGCGCAAAACGGAAATTAATTTACCCGAACTCAGCGAATTTGATACAGTTAGGCACTTTACAAATCTTTCTCGTTTAAACTTTTGCCTTGATACACATTTTTATCCGCTTGGTTCTTGCACTATGAAATATAACCCCAAAAGTTATGACGTTTTATGTGCTTTGGATAATTTTTCAAGTTTGCACCCTGCTTTGCCGGAAGCAAATGCCCAAGGCACTTTGCAAATAATTTATGAACTTGATAATATGCTTGCAAAAATTACCGGTTTAAGTGCTTTTACTTTGCAGCCTTCCGCCGGTGCGCATGGTGAGTTTTGCGGTGCTTTAATTGCGCGTGCCTATCACGCAAGCCGCAAAGATAAGGCAAGAACTCAAATCATAGTTCCCGATACCGCACACGGTACAAATCCGGCAACTGCGGCGATGGCAGGTTGTGAAGTTGTAAATATTAAATCAGCCGCAAACGGGAAAGTAGATTTAAATGAACTTCAAAAAGCCTTGAGTGAAAAAACGGCTTTGGTTATGCTTACTATACCAAATACCGTCGGTTTATTTGAAGAAGATATTTTACAGATTGCCGATATGGTGCATCAGTCCGGCGCTTTGCTTTATATGGACGGCGCCAATTTAAATGCTTTAATCGGCCTTGTTAAACCGGCTGATATGGGTGTTGATATTATGCACATTAACTTGCATAAAACTTTGGCTACCCCCCATGGTGGCGGTGGGCCGGGTGCAGGTGCTGTCGGCGTAAGGCAAGGTTTGGAAGAATTTTTACCAAGCCCGCGTGTAATTTGTAAAGACGGTAAATATGCTTTTGCTAAAAAGAGCAAATTAAGCATTGGTAAAATGAAAAGTTTTTACGGTAATATTGCAATTTTAATTCGTGCATACTGCTACTTAAAACAACTTGATGGTGAAAGCCTAAAAGATATTGCAAAAAACGCAATTATCAATGCAAATTATGTAAGGGTAAAATTAAAAGAATATTTCCCTGCATTTTTTGATACTGAGTGTATGCATGAGTGTGTTTTGACTATTGATAAAACAAAGATGCCAACAGTTAAAACCCTTGATATCGCAAAAAATTTGCTTGATAAAGGTTTCCATGCACCGACTATTTATTTCCCGTTAATTGTGCCTGAAGCATTGATGATTGAGCCTACAGAAACGGAAAATAAACAAATGCTTGATAATTTTATTGAAGCCTTAAAAGAAATTTATAATAAGGCCTTGCATACGCCTGATGTTTTACATGATGCGCCGCTGAATTGCCCTGTTAAAAGGATTGATGAAGTCAGCGCTGCAAGGGAACCTAATTTGAGATGGACAAAGTAAAACTAATTATCAGCCCCGCTCTTGATACATATGGGCAAATGGCTGTTGATGAGTTACTTGTATCTGATTATGCACCATGTATAAGGTTTTTTAGTTGGGACACCCGTCCCCAGGCAACTTTTGGTTATATACAAAAGATTGAGCAGGCAAAAGCGGAACTAAAGAAATCAGGCATCGATAAATTTACACGCAGAATGACGGGTGGCGGTTTGGTTTTGCATAAAGACGATTTGACCTTTTCTTTGGTCTTTGATTTATCAGCCCGAATACAGCCCAATTTAATTTATACAGTTTTGCATGGGGCAATACAAGAAGAACTTAAAAACGCAGGTTTTTTTGCCAGTGTTTATGAGGGTGAAAGTGATTATAGCCCTCAAACCTCAAGAGGGCTAGTGCAAAATTGTTTTACAAACCCTGTTGCAAATGATTTAATGCAAGACGGTAAAAAAGTTTTAGGCGGTGCTTTAAGGCGTTTTGATAAGCGGGTTTTATATCAAGGATCTTTGCAAATTAAAGAGGCCGAAAGCCAAAAAGCAAAAGACGCTTTGCTTAGAGGTTTTTTAAAATATCTTAACTTACAAGATTTTGAAAATTATCCTTTAGATAAAGATTTTTTAAATAAAGCTGATAACTTAGCACAAACAAAATACAGAAGTGAAAATTGGTTAAAAAAATTTTAATATGAAAAAATTTCTTAAATTTTTAATTGGTATAGTTTTATTGCCCTTTGCTTTCTTTTTTATTTATGATTTTCTGGGAGTACTTTGGGCTATAATTAAAAATTTTCAAAAAACTTTCCCCTTTATCTTCGGAGCTGCAATATATTGCATTTTGCATAGGTATGTTTATAACTTTTCACGTCCTTATGTGCTAGCGCATGAAATTTGCCATGCTTTAGTTGCTTGGTTTAGCGGTTATCATGTTAGTGAAATTCAAGTGCAGGAAGAAAGCGGACAAACAAAAGTCAGCAATGTTAACACTTTTGTTTTACTTGCCCCTTATTGCATTCCTCTTTATGCCTTTATTTGCACAATTTTATTTTATATAACCAGTTTGTTTTGGGTAGAAATTTTAAATTATGAAAAGTTATTCTTAGGTTCTCTTGGTTTTTTTGTTGCTTTTCATTTGATACACACTTATAAAACCTTAACAGAAACAGAGCAAAGCGATATCACCCTTGCAGGGGGGGGAGTATTTTCCTTCGTTTTAATAGCAATTGTTAACTTAACTTTAATTATTTTGTTTATTAACTTTTTATTTCCGGGTATAATTGTTCCGACAGCCGTTTTAAAAGAAGTTTGTATTCAAACATACAATTTTTGGAACATGTTTTTTGTCTATATGCATAAATTTGTTATTTGGGTAGGTAAACTATGACCGCTCAAAAAATAAAACGGGGCTTATTTAAGGCAATAAAATTCAGTGCTAAAAATATTATCCGCACCATATTTTTAGCGGTATCAGTAATTTTTTTAATAGGAACTTTCGTTTGGTTTTTAACTATTCATTATGTTAATGCAAACAACATAGGTATACAAATTGCTAAAAGACTTGAAAGATATTTAGGGCGTGATGTTTATATCTCAAGGGTTAAATTTATTTTACCGACAACTTTTGTATTGGAAGATTTGAAAATTGTGGATAATAATGCCCCGGATTATAGGGAGCTTGTATCAATCAAATCAGTTGTTTTACACGTTGAATTATTGCCCCTGTTTGAACGTAAAGTTTTAATTAAAGAAGCAGTTTTTGAAAATCCTATCATAAACATTACAAAAGCGTGGGACGGAACCTTCAATCTGCCTGAACTTAAAACTAATAAACATAGCTCGTCAAGAGGTACGGAATTTTCTTTTACTACTAAGGAAGGTACCCCTTGGCAGGTTATCATTCAGGATTGGGTGCT
>CADAFA010000009.1 GCA_902787065.1 uncultured Elusimicrobium sp. | reverse complement strand
AATATAAAAACAACGCAAAATTTGCGTAATGTAGTGGCAAAATATCAAAATAATTATGCTTTAATCAATTATTTTTATCCACAGCACTACAATACACCAACCCCGATATCAATTTATATAAACACAGACAGGTCAATTTATAAACCAGGTGAGGAGGTTCGACTTGTTTTTAATGTAATTGAAAATAAAGATAATAAACATTTTGTTTATCAAGGGCAGGATAAATTAAATATTCAGGTCCGTAATGCCTCTTATAAAGAGGTAGCAAAGGCAGAACTGCCGCTTGATAATTTTGGGCAAGCAATATATACCTTTAAAGTTCCGCAAGACACAATGCTCGGAAATTTTAGCATTAATGCAAAACTCGGTAAAGGCAGTGGTTATGGTAGTTTCCAGGTAGAAGAATTTAAACAGCCTGAATTTACGGTTACTTTAAATAATCCGGACGGCACTTATACTTTTAACAGGCAGGTTACATTAGAAGGTAAGGTTTCTTATTATTCCGGAGAGGCTTTGGCTAATGCAAATGTTAATATTTCCATAAACAAACAAAGGTTTTACCCTTGCTGTTATCGTTGGAATAATTTTGATTTTGAGGACGAAGCCCCTATTTATATTGAAACCCTAACAGATAAAAACGGGGATTTTAAAATAAATTTTAAACCTAAATCTAAAAAAGAAAAAAATATTTTACCTGCCCGCTATTTGATTAAGGCAGAAGTTACAGGCACCAATGGTCATACAATTTCTGCTGAAACTAATCTATACGTAGCAAAGCAAAAGTACTTTTTTGGTCTTGAAAAGTCTAAAGGCTTTTTCTTAAACAATACAGAAAATGTTTTGACTTTGAAAATGCAAAATGCCGCCGGTAAACCGCAAAAAGCTAAAGCAATTTTTGAGGTTTTTAAAGCAAAGCAAAAGGAAGGGGAAAAAGGAAAGGCATCTTATTATCAGGAAAATTTTGACTTTGAAACAGAACCTCTTTTCAGCACTGAATTAGAATTTAACGGTGATGAAATTTTACAAAAACTCCCTGTTTTAGAAGAAGGTTTTTACGGTGCCAAGCTAAAAGCCTATGAAGATGAAAGTGAAATTTTTGTATTTTCTGTTTTTGACAGTAAAAAACCATCTCTTGAAATAGGGGAAGTTACTTCGCTTGAAAACAAAAAGTACTTAGTAGGAGAAAGTGCAAAAATTTTGCTAGGTGCGAATAAAGCACAGGGCCCCAAATTTATGGAAATTTATAAAAACGGTTTCTTTGTTAAACGTTTAAAACTATCTAATCAACCTTTACAAATTTTAACTTTACCTATTTTGCCCGAATATCAGGGCGGTATTAATTTACGTTGGTTTGGGGTTTATGATTATCAAAGTTACGGCGGAACAGTTACTATAGAAGTGCCTTATTTAGCTAAAGAGGCAGAAGTTAAACTTGTTGTACCGGAAAATTTAGAGCCTGGCCAAAAAGCTGAAATTAATTTGGCAGCCACCTTAGATACAAAACCTTTGCAACAGGCACGCGCTATTCTTACTGTTTACGACAAAGCACTTGATTATTATAGGAAACATAATTTTAATTTACCTTCACCTTATAGGCAAAATTTTAGTAGCGGAAATATTTCAAGTTCTTTGCAGTCAAGCTACAATATTTATAGTACTTATTACGGTGAGGAGCGCAGAGCCTTAGGTATGAAATCTTTGAGTGCTGTACGGGCTTCCGTCTCCGCAGCTAGTGCTGATATGGCGATGGAAGAAAGGGCCACCCCTATGCTTGCTAAAAATGCTGCTGTTCAGGATATTTCAAATGTTGAAAACGAAGAAAATAATGCTACCCGTTCAGATTTTGCACCCACGGCTTATTTTAACCCAGGGGCAAATTTGAAAGATGGTAAAGCTACTTTCAATTTTAAAATGCCTGATAGTTTAACGGAGTGGACTGCCATTGGAATAGTTTTTAGTAAAACTTTGCAAACCGGCAAAACACAAGTTAATTTTAAGACGAGTAAAGATTTAACACTACGCCTTGAAACCCCTACATTTTTGCGTCAGGATGATAAAATTGTCATAAAAACCTTAGCAAAAAATAATACTCAGAAAGCTTTGCAAGGTGAAGTTTCTTTAACCCTTAATGTAAATGGTTTAACTTCTGAAAATACTTTTAAACCGCAACAAATTTCCTTAAAAGCCGGGGAAGAAAAAACTTTAACATGGGCATACACCGCCCCTAAAGAACTTGGGGAAATAAGTGTAACTGCCGTTATCCGCTCCGGTAACATTATTGACGGTGAAACAAGAACTTTACCGCTTTTAACAAGCCTTCAATACTTGCCAAACAGCAAAACTATTGCCTTAAAAGAGAGGGAAAATTCCTTGCAACTTACCCCCGTTAAAGAGGGGGAAGTTTTAAGTGCCACGCATTTAACTTTGGATACTTCTTTACTTGTTCCCGTAATATCGGCAATGCCAATGCTTAGTGAACAAACTTTTAAAACAGTTACAGGTACCATTGACCGTTATTTGCCGATTGCAATAATTAATCAACTTTATACAAAATATCCTAATTTTAAAAAAGCAGCGATGCAAATACAACGTAAAACTAAGACGGAAAAATGGAACACTAAAACTGCTGAAATTTTATTAAAGGACACAGAACTTTCGCCTTGGTATAATCTGTCAAAAGGCGGATGTGAGGCTGATAATTTGATCAATATTTTTGATGCATCGACCGTCGCTAAAAAACAAAAAAGTTATCAAGAAGAACTTAAAAAATATCAAAATTCAGATGGTGGTTTTACATGGATTAAAGGCGGCAAAAGTAGTTTATATATTACACTTTATGTTTTAGACCGCTTGGCACAGGCCTCATATTTTGGTGTTAAACCTCCGATGGAAGCTACACAAAATGCTTTAAAATATTTGCATAATCAATATAGAAAATTTGATTTTTCAAAACCTTATTATCCTTTTGAGGCAATATATTATGCCTATGTGATAAGTGCTTTTGATAAAACTTTGCTTGTGCAAGGAACACGCCAAGAAGTTCAAACTTTGGCTGATTATATTGACGGTCAAAAAGAAATTTTGGCACCCCTTGGGCAGGTTTATATGGCAGTAATTTATTACCGTTTGGGTAATCTGCAAAAGGCAAAAAAATATATCAAAATGCTTTTTGAAACAGCCAAAGAAAATGATGTTACCGGTACAAGTTTTGCCATGGAAGAACGTTCTTGGCAATGGTTTAATGACGGCTTAAACTTACACGCGGAGGCTTTGCGTGCTTTGCTTGAAGTTGAGCCAAATAGCCAAAAAATTGACGGTCTTATCAAATGGCTTATGTTTAATAAAAAGGCAACAATGTGGGGTAGTACAACTAATGCCGCAAAAGCGGTTTATGCTTTGCTTGAGGCTATAAAATCTTGGGATGTTTTAGGGCAAAATAAACATTATGATGTCGCTTGGAATGGCCAAAATTACAATCTTGATTTTGGGCCGCTTGCAAAAGAGAATAAGACGGTGTTTAGCGTGTACGAACCAAAGGCAAATAATGAAAGTTTAAAAGCGACAATTACACAAAATACTACAAACGCACAAGGTCAAAAAACCAAAAAAACTTTGCCTAGTTTTGCTACTTTAAGTAATCTTGTTATCAGCAATTTACCACAGGAGGCAAGCCCGAAAGGTGTTTTAAATATAACAAAAGATTATTATTTGATTCAAGAAAATACTGTTAGACCTTTGAAGGAAAAGGAAACAATAAAAGTAGGTGATAAAATACAAGTGCGTCTAACTATTAAAGCAGAACATAATTTTGATTTTGTGATGATTCAAGACCGCAAGCCTGCCGCTTTTGATACAGAGAAATTGCTTTCCGGCTGGGTGTGGAATGGGCTATCCCGCTATGAAGATTTGCAACTCTCGCAAACTAATTTCTTCATGGATTATGTATCCGTGGGTACTTATGAACTTAACTATATTTTACGTCCTACGGCAGAAGGGGTATTTAATGTCGGTTCAAGCTTGATACAAAGTATGTTTGCTCCGGAAATTTCTGCCCATAGTAATAGCTTTGTTATTAAGGTTGAAAAATAGTTCCTAATTTGCAAAATAGCTTATTTAAGGATATTCTTAACCCTAATATAAGGTTGTTATTTTTTGCTATAATTTATGTATGGCAAATGCACTGCGCATATTAATTATTTTTGTGTTTTTTGTGTTGGGAGTTATTGTCGGTAATGTATATCTCCCAAAGAAGAATTTTGACCAAAAAAACATACTTGTACCGCAAAAACCAAAGGTTTCTTTTAATGTGGATAATATTCCACAGGCAGAAACAATTTTAAAGGAAGCAGATAGGTATAAAAATATTTTAATCGAATCAGGCCAAGATCAAGAAGAAATTATAGGTTTTGAAAATAATTTTAAACGTACGCTTGTTCAGCTTTATTATAAAGAAGCCTCTGCCAATTATGCTTTGGAATTATTAAAACTTCAAATTAATTCTGATAATATTACCCCATATATCAAAGCACGCGAAGAATATAAAAAATATATTGATTTAATTGAAACTTTATATCCGCGTGAAATACCAAAGGAAGTTCTAGTCATTAAAGAAGAAACCCAGCCTATTATCCCTAGTACGTCGGTTTTGCAAAATACCAATAATATTATCTTTCCTACTAAAACAATACAGGCTGTTTCTTCTAGTACTGTAAGCTAATTAGGAAGCAAAGAAAGTACCAGCCCTTTTAAAATCACACCGGCATTGTCGGCGGTAGAAGTTTTAAAGGCCAAATCGGCCTCAATAATTTTATCTATGGCCCTTAACATAATTGTGCTTGGTGGCAAATTTCTAGCCATACTTACAAGACGTGACTCCCAGGGCATAAGCCCCGCTGCAGAGGTTATTTGAAAGGAGGGGACACCTGCTTCCGCCAAGCGCTTTATTCTAAAAAGTTTCATAGCAGGATTGCTGATTTTATTTAAAATAGCGATAGGTTCTTCCCCTGCTTTTAAAAGATTATCAATTATTTTAAGCGCTTCCCTTTTATTTAAGGATAGAACGGCATTATTCAAAGCAAAAGGGTTTTCTTCTTTAGAATAACCTATGCTTGAAAGCAAGTCTTCTTCAGTAATGGTTTTATCTTCGCGTTTTACAAGCAAAAGGGAAAGCTTTTCAATTTCCATAGTTAACGCATTAAGGTCAGAACCTACAAGTTCTTCTAACATCATTAAAGTATCTGTGTTTACTTGAAGGCCTTTAGCCGTAAATTTATCTTTAAGCCATTTTTGTAAACTTGCGCTTTTTAGTTCCTCAAACAAAACTTCTGAGGAATCTTCAGTTAAAGAAGCTGTAAGAGATTTATCTTTTTTAAACTTTTTATAGTCATTATGAAATAAGATTAAACAAGTGGAACTTAAGGGGTTTTGTAGGTAATTAACCAAAGCAGCAAGCGGGTTTTTTGTAAGCTTATCAATATTATTTAAAATTATTGCCCGCTTATTTGCAAAAGCCGGCATAGTGTTTGCTAAAGTTAAAATTTCACCTATATCTTTAGTTTGTTGGCAGTCCTCTTGCGTTAAATTAAACTCGTCAACCTTTAAAGCGGAGATAATTTGCTTTGTTATTTCTTGTTTTCTGAAGACATCATCCCCGCTAAACAGGTAAACGGGTGCAATTTCCCCTTTATCAATACTTTTCTTAAGCTGTTCTGGAGTTAACTTCGGCATATTACTTCGTTATTGTTGTTTGATTTGGGTTAATTTGAGTTTGTTGGCGTGTTTGGCTGGTAACGGATCCAAACCCTTCCACAGTACGTTTAACTATCATTTTGGCAAAGTTTTTCCAAAGCTCTTCACGGGCTTGTTCTTCGGTCATACCTCCGTCTAAAGTGGCGGCGGAGTAAATATAAATCTGCTGGAGTGCCGGCTCCTGCCAAATAGTTTCTTGGGAGTTTTTATCAATAAAACGTAAATTAAGCAAAACTTCCATGCGGTAAACAGTCGGCACAAGCTGTGTATCATATTGAACAGGTATTAAAATATAGCGTAAAATTTCACCGGCCAAAATACCGTCGGCCTGTTCTTCTTGCGTAATACTGTAAGCACCGTTTCTTAAAAACTCATCTACCACTTCAATTACAAGGCGGTCTTCAAGGGCAAAAACTTCTGTCCTGTTAATAATAGGCCTAACGTGAATTTTAGTTATATGTTGCGGCATAATTTGTGCGTTCGGGCGGTAATAATATTGGTCTTGCAAACTATTACAGCCTGCACCTGCTAAAATTAAGCCTAAAAGGCAAATGAGTTTTTTCATATATACTCCGTTATTTTTTTGGTTTTGCGACAATGCTTACCATCTTTAGGGGCACTACTATAATTTTAATTATTTCCTGCCCTTCAAGCAAAGTTTTTATTTTGGCTGAATTTAAGGCGGCCTCTTGCTGCATTTCTTTTGTTGCGCTTGCCGGTATTTTAACCCTGTCCTTAATTTTACCGTTTATTTGAACACCCATTTCAAGTTGTTCTTCTTTAAGCATTTCGGCATTAACCTTCGGCCAGGTTTCGTTTAATAAAAATGTTTTATTACCGGCCTGTTGCCAAAGTTCGTCCGTTAAATGCGGGGCAAAAGGGTGTAAAATCTTCATAAAACTTGCAAACATATCTTGGTTGACTTCTTTATATTTACCAAGTTCATTAAAGAAAATCATCATGGCGGAAATTGCAGTATTAAAACTAAAGTTTTCAATATCTTCCGTTACTTTTTTGATAGTTTTATTCTTTAAAATTTCAAGTTCCTGGGGCATTTTGATGTCGGTAATTTTAATGTCTTCCGCCCAGGCAAAAATGCGTTTTAAGAATCGGGAAATACCTTCAATACCTTTGGTGTCCCAAGGTTTACTTGCATCAAAAGGGCCCATAAACATTTCATAGCACCTAAAAGCATCGGCGCCGTATTCGCTTAAAATTTCGTCGGGGTTAATGACATTTTTCTTACTCTTGCTCATCTTTTCTACCATTGAAGTTAAGGCCCCTCCCCCGTCTTTTAAACAAGGGTTTTTAGGGTCTTTAAAATCAATGTCTTCATAAGGATGATAAGAACCGTTTTTATCACGGTAAGAGAATGCAAGTATCATACCCTGATGTCGTAATTTTGCAAAAGGTTCTTTGGTATGTACTAATCCCAAATCATATAAAACTTTATGCCAAAAGCGTGCATATAAAAGATGCAAAACAGCATGTTCCGCACCGCCGATATAACAATCAACGGGTCCCCAAGCTTTTTCAATATCCTTATCAACAAAAGCATTGTTATTGTGTGGGTCCATATACCTCAAATAATACCAGCAAGAGCCGGCCCATTGGGGCATGGTATTTGTTTCGCGTTTGGCTTTACCGCCGCAAATCGGGCAAGTGGTATTAACCCAACTTTCCACATTTGCAAGGGGGGATTCACCTGTTCCGCTCGGTTCAAATTTTTCCATATCGGGTAAACGTAAAGGCAGTTCACTTTCCGGTAAAGGAACAACGCCGCATTTTTCACAATGTACTATTGGGATAGGTTCACCCCAATAGCGTTGGCGGGAGAACACCCAATCGCGCAAGCGGTAAGTTGTCTTTGCTTTGCCGATATGATTGTCTTCCAAAAATTTAATCATTTTGGCTTTTGCGTCATTAACATTTAAACCGTCTAAAAAGCCTGAATTTACAAGTTTACCGTCTTCCGTGTAGGCTTCTTTGCTAATGTCGCCGCCTGAAATAACTTCAATTAAAGGTAAATTAAATTTTCTGGCAAAAGCATAGTCACGCGTGTCATGGGCAGGAACTGCCATAATTGCGCCTGTTCCGTAACCTGTCAAAACATAATCTGCTATCCAAATAGGTATTTGTTTATTATTGACGGGGTTTATTGCATAAGCACCGGTAAAAGCGCCGGTTTTTTCTTTTTCAGCGTCGGCACGCTCAATATCACTTTTTGCCGCGGCTTGTTTTTGATAGGCCAAAACAGCTTCTTTTTGTTCGGGTGTAGTGATTTTTAAAACAAGTTCATGTTCCGGTGCAAGTACCATGTAAGTTGCACCGAAAAGTGTGTCAGGGCGCGTTGTAAAAACCGTTACTTGCTCATTACTGTTTGCGACTTTAAAGGTAACTTCCGCACCGTTGGACTGCCCTATCCAATTTTTCTGCATTAGTAAAGTCGAAGCAGGCCAATCAAGACCTTCCAAATCTTCAAGTAAGCGTGGTGCATAGGCTGTAATTTTTAACATCCATTGGCGGAGATTTTTCTTTTCAATAGGTGTTTGGCAACGTTCGCAACGTCCGCCGAAGACTTCCTCATTTGCTAAACCTGTTTTGCAAGACGGGCACCAATTTATTGGTACTGTGCTTTGATAGGCAAGGCCCTTTTTGTAGAGTTGTAAAAAGATCCATTGTGTCCATTTATAATATTCGGGGGAAGTTGTATTTATTTCGCGGTCCCAATCATAAGCCATACCGAAAGATTTGATTTGGCGGCGGAAATTATCAATATTTTTTTGTGTTGTTATTGCAGGGTGCACACCTGTTGCGATGGCATAGTTTTCAGCCGGTAAACCGAAGGCATCCCAACCCATGGGGTGCAATACGGAATAGCCGTTCATCCTTTTAAAGCGGACTAAAATATCAGAGGCCGTATACCCTTCCGGGTGGCCTACATGCAGGCCTTGGCCTGACGGGTAAGGGAACATATCTAAACAATAAAATTTTTTGTTAGATTTAGGCAAAGCATCTGTTTTAAAAAGTTTTGCCTCTTGCCAGCGTTTTTGTTGACGGGCGTCGATTTCTTTAAAGTTTGCTATAGACATATATATAGATTATACAAAATATAAGGTATATCGTGTGGATTAAATCTTCCAGCCTTCTTGGCGGGCATAGGTCAAAACACCGTTGCTGATAGCTTGCGCCATCATTTGCAAAATCTTTTTATTGTTAAGGCGTTTTTTGTCATCTTTATTTGTAACGTAACCCATTTCCACCAATACCGACGGTGCTTTTACGCCTTGCAAAACATAAAAGTTTGCTTGTTTAATACTTTTTTCCGTACTCACATTTATACCCAGAACTTTGCTTTTATCTGAAACACTGTTTCTAATACGTGCGGCAAGTTTTGAACTTTCGTTGATATTTTCATTGGTAGCAAGTGAATTTAAAAGCAAGTCCGCATAAGTTATATTGCCGACTCCCTTTTCCTCATAATTTAAGGCCTCGTTTTCAAGTGCGGCGGTTTGTGCGGCCTCTTTGTCTGAGGCTTTATCTGAACGGAAATAAACCTCAAACCCTTTTGCTTTTCTATTCGGTGCGGCATTTGCGTGTATGGAAACAAATAAATCCGCTTTAAAATTATTTGCAATTTTTGCACGTGTGCCAAGGGGGATAAAGGTATCATTGGTACGCGTCATTTTAATTTCAATCTTTTTGTTTTTCTTTAAAAGTTTTTCAAGTTCTTTTGCTACGATTAAATTGAGTTCCTTTTCTTTTGCAACCCCGCGGTAATTTGCACCGGGGTCTTTACCGCCATGGCCTGCATCAATACAAACGCGCAAAACATTTTCCTTTTTTAAATCTTTAGGTAGAAAGGGTAAAACCTTTTTAGAGGTATCTAGTTTATTTATAATTGTAGGCGGCGGTAAATTTGAACCGGGAATTTGGGTAAAGAATTCCCCGCCGACTTCTTCAATCTCTTCTTCTTGTGTTTCCGTTGTTTCAGCAACAACTGCAGCAGGCGTTTTGGGGGAGTTTCCCTCTTGCTGTTTTTCTGTTACAGGCAGTTGGCCTGCCTTTTCAATTATAATCTTTTCGCCATCAAAAGCTGCTTGGAAATTGCCTGCATTAAAAGCAGCCCCTTCCGTAAAAAAAGTTATGGGGGCATATAAGGAACGCTTTTCCATAAAAGGTTCTGCAGTAAGTGTTTCCCGATTACCTTTTACGGTGGCGAAATTTTCCCCTTGCCTTAAAGTTGCAAAAAACCCGTCTTTACCGCGCAAATTAAGCTGGCCGGAACTCCAGAATAAATTTGTTTGCAGGCGCAGATATTTTGCCATATCACGCGCTTCAACAAAGGTTTCCCCGTTTTTTGTTCTTGTTTGGATGGGTGTCTTATTTTTACCTTGGAAAATTACCGGCAGTGTCTCTGCTGCAAAACTTGAGCAGAAGAGCAGGCAGGCAAGTAAAGTAAAAATAAGTTTTTTGAACATTTACACCTCTTGGGTTTTATTTTGTTCTTTTAAATTTTCAAGGGAAACATTACTCTCAGCCATAACGGCATATTTATTGTTATTCAACCAGCGGCGGTGTTGTTTATAATCTGGTATAAACTTTTCAACGGTAGCCCAAAAATCTGCGCTATGGTCAAAATGCACTAGGTGTGCAAGCTCATGAACTATTAAATAGTCAATCACCGCGCGCGGCATTTTAATTAAGCGGTAGGAAAAGTTTAAATTATTTTTTTGGGAGCAGCTGCCCCATAAACTTTTTTGGTCTTTAACCGTAAGATTATTGAAAGTTACTTCCATTTTTGTTGCAAGTTCTTTTGCACGCGCTGTTAAAAAGTCCAAGGCTTGGCGGCGCAAAAAGTCTTCGCAAAGGGCGGAAGGATCTTGTTCTTTATTTGTTAAAGTAATGTAAAATTTATTATCTGCTAAAACTACTGTGGGCTGTTTTTGCTCTGGGTTTAAAGTTAATTCCGCATCACATAAATTACCCAAATATAAAACTTTGCCGGCAGTTTCCTGCTTGGGCTGGGTTTGGGTTTCCGTTTCTGACCCTTCTGTTGATGGGACTGGTTTAGTAAAAACTTCAGGGAGCTCGCCCTTTAATTTTTCCAAAAAAAGTTTTACATCACTTATAGTGGTTTCAATGTCAATATCTGCCATATCTATATTATACCTAAAACGAGCGCAAAATAATATGTTAAAATTTTAATATGGACTTAAATAGCCTTTTAAAAGAAAGTGCCCGCACCTTATACTTGAGTGCAAAAATTATGCCGGCCAAGCAAAAGCAAGTTTTTACCGTTGCTTATCTGCTTTGCAGGATTGCCGATACTATCGCAGATACCCCGCTTTTACCGTTAAAAGACAGAATTTACTTTATAAGTAATTACCCTAATTTAGTAAAGACACAAGATAAAGAATTGCTTGCCAAATATTTGGCTTTAAATTTGCAGGCAGACAAAAAATATGAAAAGGAAATTAATTTGCTTGAGAATTTACCTCTTTGTCTTGGAGCTTATCAAAACTTAAATGTGCGCGCACAAGCAGATACTTTAGAAGTTGTAACTGCTGTATCAAAGGCGATGGAGTGGGATTTAAATTATTTTGCCGATGAAGATTTAACTTACCTTTTAAAAGCAGTTCCAAGTGATAAGGAAACTATTGATTATTGCGCCCACATGGGAGGGGCACCGGGTGTTTTTTGGGCAAAACTTCTGCTTAACGGTAAAGAAAATAAAAAATTTACCGACGAAGCACAAAAAATCGGTATGGCCTTACAAATTACAAATATTTTAAAAGATATTGCCGCTGATTTAAAAATCGGCCGCATATATTTGCCGATAACGGACCTTACAAAATACAGCCTTATGCCGCAAGATTTACTTGAAAAGAAAAATTATAAATTATTTTTTCCTATACTTTATAAATGGTTGCATTTTGGGCTTGAGAATATTGTCGTTGCGCCTGATTTTTTAAAGCAAATATCTTCCTATAAAGTGTTTGCGCGGGCGGCGGTGATGTGGCCTGTTTTGTGGGCGCTTGAAACTTATCAGGCAATTTTATGCAGCCGCAATTTGCTTGATATAAAATATCGCCCGAAATTTGCCCGCAAAGTAATTTACAGGACCATGCTTTTAACACCGTTTTTTGTGTGGAGTAATGCAATTTTCGGTTATATTTTTAACAAAAAATACAAAGCTATTAAAGAACTCTTGCCAAAAAAATAATTTCATTGATACTTATTACTTTTTGTGCCGCCTTCGTAGAAATAACCTAAATCATTTTTGATAAGTTCTTGCGCTAAATCTTTGCCTTGCCCATTTTTAACATCACAAAGAAGGCGGAAATATTTATCACGCCCGCAATTAGATAAATTTACAGGATCTTGATTCAGGAAATTTTTAGTAAATTCTTTGGCTTTTTTGGCGCGTTGTTTCTCCCGTTCCGTTTTGCCTTTAATTTCAGGAGTATCTACACCACGTACACGCACGGGTACTTTTTCACAATATACAGCAAGTGAACAGTTTAAATTTATTTTAAAGGTATCACCATCATAAACGGAAGCAATAGACACATTGTCAAATACTTTGGTTTCATCTTTCTCATTTGTTTGGGTAAGCGGTTTACCTTGTTGTTGCATGAAGTACAAAATGACGGTAATAATCACACTGGCCCAAAATTTAATCTGTTTGGAGGTGGAAGGCCTGCGCTTGTGGGCAGTTGTTTTTTTGTTTGGGGTTGGCATTTATCCCTCCGATAGTATGATAGTTAAACTTTTAGATTGTATGGCAATTTCTAGACTGTTTTGTGTTTTTCTTGGTTCGCCGTCAATGTGATAGTAAAACGGTTCTTTTCCGATAATTTTTACTGACTTAACTTTTTGTGTTTCCGTTAATTTAACGGGGCTTAAACCGTCCTTTAAAAAATTGGGCAGGCCCAAAAGCATTTTAAAAATATTTGTTGGTTTAATTAGCACCATATCCAAAAAACCATCATCTAATTTCGCTTCAGGTGCAATAAAAAAATTGCTACCGTATTGCGTTCCGTTTGCAAAAGCCGCACAAAGCGGGGTAATTTCAATTTTTTTACCGTCGTCAAAAATAAGATCATATTTTTCCGCGTGGAAATTAAAAAATTCTGTTACGCCGATTTTAAAATAAGGCAATTTCCCTCGCCTTTTAGATGTAGCAAATTTATGTGCAACTATTGCATCCAAACCAAACCCGGCAACATTTAAAAAATATTCATTGTTTGCAAGGCCAACGTCAATTTTTTTTGTATTGTTTTGTTTGATAATTTCCAAACATTTTAAATTATCTTTAAGCGGCATTTTAATTAAGCGTGCAAAACCGTTACCGCTGCCGCAAGGAATAATTCCAAGTGCAGTTTGCGAATTAACTAAACCTTGGGTGACTTCATTTATTGTGCCATCTCCTCCGACAGCGACAGTAGTCTTATAATTTTTTTGTGCGGCTTCAAGCGCAAGTTCTTTGGCATGCCCGGCGTATTTTGTGTAAATAATTTCCGCTTGAGGGAAAATTTTTTTAATATCTTTTTCAAGCGTTTTAAGGTTTTTATGCTTACCGGCACTCGGGTTAATTATAAAACGTATCATACTAATATGATATAATTTTATATATGGAAAGCCAAGAGATTCGTAAAAATTTTATTGCCTTTTTTAAAGAAAAAGGCCTTACCGAGCAACCTTCAAGCCCGCTTGTTCCGCAAGGGGACCCGACTTTGCTTTTTACCTCCGCCGGGATGGTACAATTCAAACCCAATTTTTTGGGGCTTAAAAAGAATTTGAAAAATGCCTGCACTTGTCAAAAGTGTTTAAGGACAACTGATATTGATAATGTCGGTTTTACAAAACGCCACTTAACATTTTTTGAAATGTTAGGTAATTTTTCCTTCGGTGATTATTTTAAAAAAGAGGCCATCACTTGGGCCTGGACCTATTTAACCGAAGTTTTAAAAATTGATAAAAACCGCCTGTACGTCAGCATTTTTAAAGGCGGTATTGCTCCGCGCGACGAAGAAGCCTATAATATGTGGGCACAATTGATTGATAAAAACCGCATTTACGAATTTGGCGAAGACGATAATTTTTGGACCATGGGCCCCACCGGGCCTTGCGGGCCATGCTCCGAAATCTATTATGATTTCGGGGAAGATAAAGGCTGCCCCGATTGCGCCAAAAACGGTATTGCCTGCAATTGCGGCAGATATGTGGAAATTTGGAATTTGGTTTTTACTCAATTTAACCGTCTTGAAGACGGTACCTTAGAGCAACTTCCGCAAAAAAATATTGATACCGGCATGGGTCTTGAACGTTTATGCATGGTCATGCAAAATGTTGATAATCCTTTTGATACGGATTTGTTTTTACCTATCATAAATCATGCAAAAAAGATTTTGAAAATCGAAGGCAAAACCGCACAGGAAATTTCTGCTTTACGTATTGTGGCAGACCATTTAAGGGCTTCCTCCTTTTTACTTTCCGAAGGTGTTTTGCCTTCTAATGAAGGGCGCGGTTATATTTTGCGCCGTTTAATCAGGCGTGCATTTAGGTATGGCAAACTTATGGGCCGCCAAACCCCTTTTATGCACGAACTTGTGCCTACTTTGATTAGCGTTTATCAAGATTTATACCCGCAGCTTGTAACGAATCTGGCACATATTATTGATGCCTTAAAAGCTGAGGAAGCTGCCTTTGCCAGAACTTTAAACGATGGCGAAGCAAGATTAAATGAACTATTAAAAGAAAATTTCGGCCAAGTTTTCAGTGGTAAGGAAGCTTTTAATTTGTATGAAACTTATGGTTTCCCGTTAGAACTTACGCGCGAAATTTTGGCAGAAAAAAATATTAAACTTGACGAAGACGGTTTTTACCAAGCGCAAAAGGAAGCTAAGGCATCTTCCAAAGCATTTACAGATGAAAATGAAAAAGAACATGTTTTAACTTTACAACAAATTGAAAGTAAAGTTCCGTCAACTGTATTTGTCGGCTATGAAACACTTACTTGTGAGGCGGAAATTTTTGCCCTGCTTGACAAAAATTTTAAACCTGTTCAAGAGTTAAAAGATAGCGGTTATGTCGTAACAGGCAGAACGCCTTTTTACGCTGAATGCGGCGGTCAAGTAGGCGATATCGGTAAAATTTTAAAAGACGGTAAACATATCGCAACTGTTACAGATACTCAAAAACCGCTTGAAAAAGTTTATTTACATAAAGTAAATATCGTTGAAGGCTCTTTAAAAGAACAAGATATTGTTACTTTAAAAGTTGATGAAATAAATCGTTTTAAGACTGCATCAAACCATACTGCTGTGCACGTTATAAATGCATCACTTCGCAAAATTTTGGGGGACCAGGTGCATCAGGCCGGCTCATTTGTTTCGGCGGAGAAATTTAGATTTGACTACACAATTTCCAAAGCACCAAGCCCGGCAGATTTAATTGCTGTTTGGAATAATGCCTCAGATATTATAGCAAACAATTATAAAGTGGAAACGCAAGTGCGCCCTTTAAGT
>CADAFA010000008.1 GCA_902787065.1 uncultured Elusimicrobium sp. | reverse complement strand
TATAGCACTAAAACGCTGTATAAATTGGAGAAAACAAAATGAAAATAAGAAATACTAAAAAAGGTTTTACATTATTAGAACTATTAGTTGTTGTTTTGATTATTGGAATTTTAGCTGCAATTGCTTTGCCGCAATATAGAATATCCGTTGCAAAAAGTAAATTTGCGACTTTAAAAGATGTTACAACAAATCTAATGCAATCTGTACAAAGATTTTATATGACGCATGATAGAAATATTTCATCAATTGATGATTTGGATATTACCTATAAATTAAAATCAGTAACCAATAAGGATGACGTTATATATCTTTATTTTGAAGACTTTACTTGTACAGTGTTTAAAATAGCAAATAAAGTCTCTTGTTCTAGAAAACTTTTTGGAACGACAAGTACTTATGTAGATTATTCTGACAGTAAAAGTTGTGTGTCGGCAGGTTCAGGTGAAAACAACATCGTAAACAAATTATGTAAACAAGAAACAGGGAAAGATACTTGGTCCAATTATGGTGGATCTAAGGAATATCAATATTAGACAATTAAAAATTTTCAGATTTTAGCAATAATTAGTTAAACAAATTAT
Source organism: uncultured Elusimicrobium sp. (assembly GCA_902787065.1). Taxonomy (GTDB): domain Bacteria; phylum Elusimicrobiota; class Elusimicrobia; order Elusimicrobiales; family Elusimicrobiaceae; genus Proelusimicrobium. The sequence continues at coordinate 30,479 of CADAFA010000008.1, read as the reverse complement.
TCGTAAACGGCATCACTTTCCGCTGATGCGGAAGCTTCCTGTTCCGCTTTAGCTGCGGCTTCTGCGGCGGCGGCAATTGCCTGTTCGGTTACCATACCATCATCAGGGAAACCGGAATAATCTGCAGGTCTGAATTTTTGTGGTTTTTTCCAAAGTCTTTCTGTTTCTTTGTAAGCATTTAAAGGATATCCGTCAGACCACACTTCATTATATTCGTTAAAGGAATAAGATTCTTTATGCCCCGGATAAACTTGGAAATAGTAATCAGATTCTAAGGCCTTTGTTGCCCGTCTTTCTTTTTGTGCTTCTTCGGCAACGGCTGCCAAGCGGTCCCCTTCGTTAAAAGCTCTTTTATCATCGGTGGATCTTTTTTCTGCATCATAAAAATCTTTATCAGTATAATTTTTTGTTTCTCTTTCAAGTTGTTTATATTCTTTTTCAAAAGAAGAACGATACCCTTCCCTTGAAATACAACCGTTAATACAAATTAAAGCAAAAAGAAATACTGTCAAACATAAAAGCTTTTTCATTTTATTTTCCTCTCGGCAGAAATAATAATATTTTCAAGCAAACACGCTAAAGTTACAGGGCCAACACCCCCTGGTACAGGGGAAATAGGGCAAAAATCTTTTAAATTGTCAAAATCCATATCCCCTACGCATTTCCCTGCCTCATTTACAACGGTTGCCACATCTATAAGTATTGTACCTTTTTTTACAAAATCTTTCTTAATTAAATTTATTTTACCTGCGGCTGATACCACAATATCACTGCTTAAAGTAATTTCCTTTAAATCTTTTGTTTTAGTATGGCACAAAGTAACAACGGCATTTTTTGCCGTAAGCATTTTAGCCAAAGGGGAACCAACTGTATTACTTCTGCCTATAACGGCAATTTTTTTGCCTTCTAAATTTATTTTATGGTAATCAAGCAGCCTTATAACAGCTTTTGGGCAGCAAGGAATAAAGGTTTGCAAATTTTCAATATCTTGCCAGGTTTTGCACATAAATAAACGGCCCATACTTATTAAACCGGAACCGTCAATATCTTGCGCCGGGTTAATATTTGCGGCAATATCTAAATTGTTAAGTTGAGGCGGCAAAGGCCTTGCAATTAAAAGGGCATCAATAGTGTTTGATTTTTGAAAGACAGCCTCAAGCAAGGTAAACAGTTGTTTTGGTTTTGTGCTTTCTTCAAGCAAAACGATATCTGCATCTATACCTGTTTTGCGGGCGGCTTCCACTTCTTTATTTAAGTAATAAAAGCCTGCGGCATCACCTTTCCAGCCAAAGCCTATAAGGCTGGCGTGTCTGCCTGTTTTTTTGTAAAAATTATAAGCTCTTTCCTGTAAAGAAGCTTTAATTTGTTTTGCAAGGGTTTTCCCTTCTAGTATTTCTTCCATATAGAAATTTTATAAAATTTGAAAAACTTTTGCCATATATTGTATAAAATGTTAATATATATTATAGCGCTTTGGCGCAAAGCATAAAGAATTTTAAATAAAAGAGGAATATATTATGGCAAGAAAACCTTTTATTGCAGGTAATTGGAAAATGAATAATACTATTGAGCAGGGATTAGCTTTAGTTAATGCTCTTAAAACGGCAAAAAATAAAAACAATGCCGATATTATGGTAGCACCTAGTTTTACGGCAATCAATGCTGTTGCCAATGCTTTGAAAGGGACGGGGTTTATCGTAGCAGCACAAGATTGTTATTTTGAAGAAAAGGGTGCTTTTACCTCTCAAGTTTCACCTGAACAAATTAAAGAAGCCGGTGCAACTGCTGTTATTTTAGGACATAGTGAACGCCGTGCCTTGTTTGGGGATACAAATGAAATTTTAAACAAAAAAATCGCCGCTGCGTTAAGACATAATTTACAAGTTATTTATTGCGTCGGGGAAACTCTAGCCGAACGCGAAGCAAACAAAATAGAGCAAGTTATAACTTCCCAACTTGTTGAAGGTTTAAAAGGTTACAGCGCCGAAGATTTAAAAACTTTAGTTATTGCTTATGAACCTGTTTGGGCTATCGGTACAGGTAAAACCGCAACACCTGAACAAGCGGAAGAAGTCCACGCTTTAATCAGAAAAGTTTTAACAAATATGTTGGGTGCAGATTTCGCAAATAATACCCGCATTTTATACGGGGGTAGTGTTAAAGCGGAAAATGTCGATTTCATTATGGCTAAAGACAATGTTGACGGTGTTTTAGTAGGTGGGCAAGCTTTGATTGCAGAAAAATTTACCAGGATTATTGATTATGAATAATTTGGCATCTTATATAGACCATACTTTACTTAAACCTACCGCAACAAAAGCAGATATTTTAAACCTTTGCGAGGAAGCAAAGCAATATCATTTTGCCTCTGTCTGTGTTAATCCGTGTTGGGTTTCACTTTGTGCGGAAGTTTTAAAAGGCACAGGTGTTAATGTTTGTACGGTCATAGGTTTCCCGTTAGGTGCAAATACTTCTGAAATTAAAGCCCAAGAGGCCGCCCTCGCTATTCAACAAGGGGCAACAGAAGTTGATATGGTTATAAATATCGGTGCTTTAAAAGAAGGTAATATAGCTTATGTTTACCAAGATATTTTAGCTGTTCGTAAAGCCAGCGAAGGTAAAATTTTAAAAGTTATCATTGAAACATCTTATTTAACTGACGAAGAAAAGAAAACCGTTTGCCAAATTGCAGCCAAGGCAGGCGCGGATTTTGTTAAAACCTCCACAGGTTTTTCAAATGCAGGGGCAACTGCGGAAGATGTTAAATTGATGAAGGAAGCAAGTGGTATTAAGGTTAAAGCTTCCGGCGGTGTTCGCACTAAAGAAGAGGCTTTGAAAATGATAGAAGCCGGTGCCTCCCGATTAGGGGCAAGTGCTGGGATAAAAATAGTTTCCTAGTATTTATTGGAGCATAGAAATGATAAGTAAATACGAGATAAGAGAAAACTCTTTAACCAAAAATTCTGTTTTTTTACTTCTCGTAAAAGCAGATGAACAGGGCCGTGATGCTATTCAAAAGGAACTTCCCTCTTTTTGTAATTTGATAGAGGCCAAAGTTAAAGGGTTTGATTATGTTTTTGAATTATCAGGTATTACTGATGATTCTATGCTTGAAAAAATAAGAACAAAATTAGATTACATTTCTTCAGCCGTTTTTGGCCTGACACAAACTTTTGGAAATTCATCCAGTACAAAAATAATGGATATAGAACAAACTTTTGGGGAAGAATCTCTTAAATTAAAAATGACACAATCTGATTTAATGGAAGAAAGATCCAAACAGCTGAAAGAGAAACAGGAAATTATGAATAATGATAATCAAAAACAAGGAGGGTTACCGGTTATAGATATGTCCCATGATGGGGAACCCTCTCAAGAGAACAAGGAAGAAACTCCTCTCAAAGAACAAATAACCGGTGTGGAGGAAGAAAATAAAACAATAGTTTCTTTTTCTCCTGATGAAATGAAAAATATCTCTATGGAAATAGAAACAGAAAAAAAGGGTTTATTCAAAAGTTTTTTTGGAAAAATTAAAAAGGCAGTTCGTTCTAATAAAAATAATCAGGGTGGTAAAGCTGTTAACCTACAAGAGCAAGGCAGCTTAGCCTCAATGTTAAACGAAAGTAAGTATAAGGAAAAGGAGGGAACTTCTCTTCCTCAAAGCAAAATATCCCCAGCAGATAAAGACAATAACCCCTTTCAAAATTTAGGGGAAGGGCTTATAGTTAAAAAGGGAATGTTATCGGAAACAGAACCATCAAGTGATGCAATTAAAAAAGAATTAAATTCCAACCCTGTAACTGCAAAATTACAAGTAGATGATATTTTCGCTGCTGAAACAATTTGTAATTTTTATGCTAACCAGCCTGAAAGTCAAAAACAAGAAGAACAGGGTAAAGAAGAATCACCCTTAGATATTCTAGAAAAATCTTCTTACGGAGAAGACAAAAAAGAAGTTAATAGTATTATCCCCGAGGAAAAAACTCTTTCAAAATTATTATCTCCAAAAAAGGAGAGTGTCAAAAAAGATTCTCCTTTAGAAAAGACAGAAAAAGAAGAAACTTTTTCACAACCGGTTTTAACAAAAAAAGAAACGGCTGATAAGAGCAAAGAAGAAACACAGAAAAATAAAATTTTTGAAGGGGAAGAATTAAAAAAACTTAAAGAAAGCACCCAAGCAGTTAATGTTAAGAAAGAAGAAAATATCATAAACAAGATAAAAAATGAAAAGGAAAATATTCCTTCTGATAAAAATTTAAAAAATAAGGGAGAAAAAAATATGCAAAAACAACAAAAGGAGACACAAGCAGATACAATGTTACATCAAAATTCACCTAAACCATTGCTTTCTAATAGCATTGGTAAAAGAGTTCCCCCGAAGATAGACCATACTTTGCATATAGCTACTCCTGCAAAGGATGTAAAATATAGGAATTATCCCATAGAAATGCCTTTAATTCCCACATATACTTTCGCTAATATGGACATATCCTCTATTCGTTTTGCACATGCTATGGCCATGGTTACTTTAGATGACTTGGGCAAAAGCAATAATCCATTTTTGATACAAGGTATAAGCGGAACGGGAAAGACACATTTTTTACATGCTATGGGTTATGAAATTTCTAAAAAAATACCGCAATCTAAAATTTTGTTTACTAACGGGGTTCGCTTATCAAGAGGTGTTCAATATTTATTAGAAAAAGGACAACAAAATAAATTAGATGAATTCTTTAATAATACGGAAGTGTTAATTGTGGATGATATACACTTAACAGCGGTAAACGAACATAACAGGGAATATATTTCCCAAATTTTAAATAACTTTTTAAAGGATAAAAAACAAATTATTTTGTCTTCCAAGTATCCGCCGGAAAGTTTAAAAAGATTTGAAGAGCTTGTTAATTTTAAATTTTCTATGGGAGCTGTTGCGGAATTAAAAGTCCCTAATAAAGCTCATTTTGAGAGATTAACCAATAAAATTATCAGTTCTTCTTTTCTGGACTTAACAGAAAAACAAGTACAGTCTTTCTTTATTGATCAAAATGATTCTTTGGGTGACGTCGCAAGAAATGTTAAAAGAGTGAAAGTCCTTTCCCGTCGAATAGAAAGTAGTGGGATAAAGAAGCTTTCTTATGAGGAAATATTAAAAAGAATGACAGCTGTTAATGGTGAAAACGAAGAAAGCGAAATAGCTAAAAAAGATTTCGACGAAATTAATGTTTTGGAAAGAACCAAGGAAAGTTCTTGGGGAAATTTCGGCTTTTTCTTCCCGGCTTCGAACATAGATAAATTTCGTTGGGTGGCTTTTGCCTCTCAAGAAGCAGCAAAAGAACTTGGAATAAAAGGTGGATTTAATTATGCTTTAAAATCTGCTTATTCAACGGAGCATATTATTTCTGCTGCCTTTAAAATTGCAAATATTTGTGATTTAAAAGGTCTTAAAGGTGCAGTTATTTTAGGCCCGTCCTTTATGGAATGCAGTGAACCCATAAGAGATAATTTTTATGATATTTTGACGCATATGCTGGAAGTTATGATGATTCGCTGCGGAACTATCAACTTTGAAGATATTAAGAAACCAAGTGCATATGTAAAAATGCTTGGCGATATCTTAAAATAAGGAGATAAAATGAAAAAGTTTTTATCATTATTTCTTCTCTGTTTATTGTTTAGTGCTTGTCAAAGAATAAACCTTGGTCCTAAAGGAGAAGGGGAATATGTCCTTGCAAGTGCGGAGGTCCCTTTTGTTGAAGGATCTGTTTCAGCTATGAAGGAAGAAGGATTAGTCTTAGCAGAAAAAGCAGCTGTTGAAAGAGTGGCTCGGGTTTTTCTCTCCTCAAACAGTTTAATAGAGTATCCTGAAAGAGTTAAAACAGATATTTTAGCCAATTATAAAAACTATATAAGGCGTTCTTATGTAAGTTCTTCTTATAGAAAGGGTGATAAATTTTTTATTGAAGGCCGCATAATGGTGTTAGTAAGTAATTTAGCTACTAAAGTAAAAGAAATTGAAGACAGCGCTTATGTTCGCAAAACCAATATTTTAGTTGCTTCCCGTGAACTTGTTAACGGTGAAGTTTCTTTAAAACAATATTGCCGCCAAGGTATTTATAAAGCCCTTAAAAATTTTCCTTATACTTTACTTGACGGAGGAACTTTAAGCGAAAATAATTTAACGGATACTACCTCTTTTATAGATAAAGCCAAAAAAGAAGGGGCCCGTTTTGTTATTATTGCCGAAGCGGAAGTAGCCCCTCTTGAAAGTGCAGTATCTTTAACTACTACTTTTAAACCTGTTCGGGCCAAAGTTAATTTAAAGGTGATGGCAACAAGTAATTATCAACTTGTTGCGCAATCTGCCGAAAATGCCAGCGGCCTTGATGCTGTCCAAACTTTAGCAGAACAAAAAGCTTTAACAAATGCTTGTCAAACTGCCGCAGGGCAAGTAGAAGAAGATATAACACAGGCAATTAATTCCGCAACAACTTTTAAATTTATTGTTGCCAATGTTAACACTATTGAACGTCTGGAAAGACTTCAAAATATTATGCGTTCCCAAAGAGATGTTGAGGATTTTGCTTTAATAAAATACAGAAACTCTACTGCTACTTTTACAGTGCAGGCTAAAGTTTCTACTGCAGAAGAATTTTCCGCCAAGATTTTACGCAAGAATGTCGCAAGTTTTACGATTATCAACACTTCTGCCGATAGTATTACGATGGAATTTATTTAATGTTAGCAAGTGTGTTATCCTCCGCTATTAAAGCCTTAGAAGGTTTTATTGTCAAAGTAGAAATTGACATAGCCGGGGGTGCGCCCACTTTTACAATAGTCGGTCTGCCCGAACAAGAAGTTAAGGAAGCAAAAGATCGCGTTCAGGCTGCCATAAGAAACAGCGGTTTTGATTTTCCTTTAAGAAAAATTACAGTAAATTTAGTTCCTGCGGAAATTAAAAAAACAGGTACGCATTTTGATTTACCTATTGCTTTAGGTATTTTAGCTGCAAGTGGTGCTTTGAGTAATCTGGCTCAAAATAAATTAAGTGAGATGGTTTTTATAGGTGAGCTTGGTTTAAACGGCAAAGTACATGCTTGTGCAGGTGTTTTGCCAATGTTAATTTCTCTGAGAAGAACAGGAACTAAAAAAGCTGTTATTCCTTTAGCAAATAAAGAGGAAGGGGAATTCGCCGAAGTGCCTAATTTCGGGGCAAGTTCTTTAAAAGAAGTTGTAGATTTGCTTGAAGGTAAAATTTTATTTCATCAAGAATATCAAAGCCCCAAAGTTGAAGAAAATTTAGAAGGCTTTGATTTAAAAGAAGATTTTTCAGAAGTCAAAGGCCAAGCTTTAGCCAAACGTGCTTTGGAAATTGCCGCAGCAGGCGGGCATAATGTTTTGATGATAGGAACACCCGGTACAGGTAAAAGTATGTTGGCAAAACGCTTTTCAAGCATTTTACCACCTTTGACAAAAGAGGAGATGCTTGAAATTTTGCAAATTTATTCTGTTTGCCGCATGCTCGGCAAGGGTAAAAAGATTTTTCAAAGACCTTTTAGGGAACCTCATCATACTATTTCAAATATTGCTTTAATCGGTGGCGGTGCAAATCCAAAACCCGGTGAGGCAAGTTTAGCCCATAACGGCATTTTATTTTTAGATGAATTTGCTGAATTTTCCCGCAATTCCCTTGAAGTTCTGCGGGAGCCTTTGGAAACCTTTAAAGTTACTATTGCACGGGCAAAAGACACTTTAACTTTCCCTGCAAAATTTACTTTAATTGCGGCAATGAATCCTTGCCCCTGCGGTTATCATGGTCACCCTGTCAAAACATGTAATTGTACACCGGTGCAGATCAGCAGATATAAATCAAAAGTTTCGGGCCCTTTGCTTGACAGAATTGATTTAACCGTAAATTTAAACCCTGTGAACTATAAAGATTGGCAAGCCAAAAGCGAAGGCGAAACCAGTGCACAAATCCGCGAGCGTGTAATTAAAGCCCGCAAAATTCAAGAAGAAAGATTTAAAAACTCAAAAACAACAGCTAATGCTTTTATGACTGTTTCGGAAATAAAAAAGTATTGTCCTTTACCGGAAGGCGGGGGGGAGATTCTTGAACTTGCCATGAAAAAGCTAGGCCTTTCTGCCAGAAGTTTAGATAAAATTTTAAAAACCGCCCGCACTATTGCCGATTTGGAAGGCAGCAAAAATATTAAAAAAGAGCATATTATAGAAGTTATGCAATACCGTCCTTTAGATAGGAAAGGAGTTAGTGATATATAATGACACCCGAAGAAAAATTAGCACTAATAAAAATCAATGCCTTTAACTATCTTAGAACGGATTGGCTTGAAAGATTGCTTGAAATTTTTGGCAGCGGTCAGGAGATTTTAAAACAAACACCTAAAACTTTAAGTGAGGAAGGTAAAATTTCCCTTGAAACTGCGGAATATTTTTTAAAATCAGCATTAGAATTAGATGCGGAAAAAGAAATAGAAAATACTGCTAAAGTCGGCGGACATATTTATATTAAGGGTGAAGAAGGTTACCCGGAAGAATTTTTAAATATTAAAGAACCCCCTTTAGTTATTTATGTTCGTGGGGAATTAACAACAAATTTAGCACCTACAGTTGCGATCGTTGGTACACGTAAAATTACGCCTTATGGCCGGCGTGCAACAACAAAATTGGCAGGTGATTTGGCAGAAGCAGGTGTTATAATAGTCAGCGGTTTAGCTAGAGGTATTGATAGTGTTGCTCATGCCGAAGCAGTTAAACGCAAAAAACCAACTTGGGCTTTAATTGGAACAGGCATAGGAAGATGTTATCCCGCAGAAAATAAAGAACTTGCTTTGGGTATTATTGAAAACGGTGGTGCGATAATTTCTGAATATCCTTTTATGACATCCCCACTTGCCCAACATTTTCCGAGAAGGAACCGTTTAATTGCGGCATTATCAAGGGTTGCTGTAATTGTCGAGGGCGAAGTTAAGTCCGGCGCTTTAATAACTGCAAAAATGGCTTTGGAACAAGGGCTTGATGTTTTTGCCGTTCCCGGTCCGATAGATTCCCCGACAAGCGGCGGCCCAAATAAACTTATCAAAGAAGGTGCCGGCATTTGTTTGGATGCACGCGATATTATTGACGCTTTACCCGTCAATATAAAAAGCACTTTAAAAACACAAGAAATTTATAAAGAAAAAGAAGAAGTTTCAGATTTATCTCCGGAAGAAGCTAAAATTATAGAAGCTATCGGCACTGGGGAAAGTACGATAGATGAACTTTCCGTAAAATTAAATATGGATGTTCCAAGTCTATCAACAATTTTATTTTCGCTTGAAGTAAGCGGATATTTACGCTGCGAAGACGGTAAATATTCAAAAGCAAAAATTTGATTTATTATTTAGAGGTGTGACATGACAGTACAAAAATCTACAACAGGCAAAGCACTTGTTATTGTGGAATCTCCCACAAAACAACGCACTATCAGTAAAATTTTAGGGCCCAATTATATTGTTAAAAGTTCCTTTGGGCATGTTAGAGATTTGCCCTCAAAAGAAATAGGTGTTGACGAACAACATGATTTTAAACCTACTTATGTAGTTAGCGGTAAACCCCGTATTATTGCAGATTTAAAAGATGCGGTTAAAAAAGCCGCTGTTGTATATCTTGCTACCGACCCTGATAGGGAAGGGGAGGCTATCGCCTGGCATCTTGAGCAGCTTTTAAAACTTAAACCGGAAAATACGCGCCGTATATTTTTTCATGAAATTACCGATACCGCTATCAAGGAAAGTTTTGATAATGCCCGTGCAATTGACCATAATTTAGTGGATGCCCAACAAGCCCGCCGTGTTTTGGATAGGCTTGTGGGTTATAAAATTTCTCCGCTTTTATGGCGTAAGATTACAAGCGGTTTAAGTGCCGGACGTGTCCAATCTGTTGCGGTTCGGTTGCTTGCGGAAAGAGCAAAAGAAATAGCTGATTTCAAAAGTAAAGTTTATTGGACTTTGCGAGCCAAACTTGAAAAGAAAGATACAAAACCGCAATTTTTTGCCCGTGTTTTAAAATGGCAAGGCAAAAATGTTGAAAGCACTACAACCTATAAACTTTTTGCGGAAGATTATAAAGTTAAATCAACCGTTTTTGATACAAATGAAAGTTTGGCTATAGTAAATGCCTCTTTACGTAAAGGCCCTTTAACTGTTGAAAAAGTTGAAAAGAAAGAAGTAAAACAACATCCCAAACCTCCTTTTATTACAAGCACTTTGCAACAAGATGCTTATAATAAACTTGGGTTTTCTCCGCAAAAAACAATGCAAACAGCACAGTCCTTGTATGAAGGTGTGGAAATCAGTGGCAAAAACGTGGGTTTAATTACTTATATGAGAACGGATTCTTTCAATGTTTCCAAACTTCTTCAAACCCAAACAAATAAATTTATTAAGGAAAAATACGGGCCTGAGTTTGCCCCTGCAAAAGCACCTGTTTATAAAGGCAAAGTAAAAGGTGCACAAGAAGCCCATGAAGCTATTCACCCAACTGATGTTTTTAAAACTCCGCAAAGCATAAAAAATTCTTTGACGGCAGATCAATATAAACTCTATGAACTTATTTGGCTTCGCTTTGTTGCCTCACAAATGGCAGATGCAATTTTCAATACAGTAAGTATTGATATTTCCGCCGAAAGTAAAGAAAATTGCTTGCTCCGCGCAACGGGCAGAACAGTTAAATTTGAGGGTTATCTCTCCGTATATAAAGATGAAGAACCTGAAGAAAATGAAAAGGAAGATTCTTCTTCCGCACTTTTGCCCGCTTTGGAAGAAGGGGATACTCTTAATTTAGTTGATATTGAAACTAAAGACCATAAAACCGCCCCACCGCCAAACTATAATGAGGCAAGTTTAATCAAAACTTTAGAAAAGCACGGTATAGGACGCCCGTCCACTTATGCACCGACGATAAAAACTATTATGGATAGGAAATATATTGAAAAGCTTCCTAAAACCACCAAGCTAACCGCAACGCCTTTAGGTATAAGGGTAACGGAACATTTAAAAGAGTTTTTCAAAGATATTATGGACCTTTCTTATACCGCCGGTGTTGAAGAAAAACTTGACGATATTGCAGAAGGCAATAAAAAATGGGTAGCTGTTTTATCTGATTTTTATACAGGGTTTTCCCGTGATTTAAAAAATGCTGCACAAAATATGGTTTCTTCAACCCCTGTTCCGACGGACGAAAAATGCCCCATTTGCCAAAAACCAATGCTTTTAAAACATAGCAGATATGGCGAATATTTAGTTTGTTCGGATAAAACTTGTAAAGGTAAAAAGAATTTAAATGCTACAACTTCCGCGCCTGTTCAACAAACAAATGAGGTTTGCGATAAATGCGGTGCTCCTATGGTTATAAGAACGGGCCGTCGTGGTCAGTTTATGGCTTGCTCAGCTTACCCTAAATGCAAAAACACTTATTCCATCGATTCTGAAGGCAAAAAAGTTGCAGCAAAAAAAGCTTTAGATTCCGGTAAAAAATGCCCGAATTGCGGTAAAGCAATGTTACTGCGCCATTCAGCACGCGGTGCCTTTTTAGGTTGTTCGGGGTATCCAAAATGCAAAACAATAATTCAAGTTAGCCCGGAGGAAATTAAAGAAATAGAAGCAAAAAATGAAACATCAGATAAATAATTTTTTGCAAAGTTTAAAGGTGCGCAATATGTCTGCGCACACTTTAAGAGCCTATACTAAAGATTTGGATACGGCTTGGGCCTTTTTTGCAAAAAATAATTTAACGCAAATTAAAGATTTTAATATCAGGAATATCCGTGCTTATTTAGCGGCTGAAAATGAGACGCAAATCAAACGCAATACCATGCTTCGTAAAATAAGTTCTTTAAGGAGTTTTGCAAAATTTTTGGAAACGCGTGGTTTAATAAAATTAAATCCTTTCAAACTTTTTGATGCTCCAAAACGCGAAAAATTACTTCCTAAATTCCTTACGGAAGAAGAAGCTTCAAATTTAATGGAAGCGCGTCCAAGTAAATTATATTCTTTAAGAAATAAAGCTATTTTAGAGCTTTTATATTCAAGCGGTCTTCGTCGCAGTGAGCTTGTAAATTTAAATATTTGCGATATAAATTTCGAGCAAGGTTATGCAAAAGTTTTGGGTAAAGGTTCAAAGGAAAGAGTTGTTCCCATAACCGATATTGCCCTTGACAGTATTCAAAATTATCTTGCAACGCGTCCGCAACATTTACCGACAGAGCCTTTATTCTTAAGCAGTTATAATGGCCGCATTAGCGGGGAAGGTATAAGGAAGATTATTAAACAAAGTGCGCTTAGTACAAAGCTTGTCCGTCATATAACACCTCATAGTTTAAGGCATAGTTTTGCAACACATTTACTAAATAACGGTTGTGATTTAAAAACTTTACAGGAAATGCTTGGGCATAAAAGTTTAAGTGCAACACAAGTGTACACGCACGTTTCTTTGGATAGACTTAAAAAAGTATATAATCACAGTCACCCAAAAAGCAAAACAGAGGGGCAAATATGATAGCTTTTGGCATTGATATTGGCGGAACTTTTATAAAAGTTCTTGGAATAAACGCAAAAGGTGAGGTGTTAAAGAGTGAAAAATTTAAAACACCTTGCCAATTATCTTCCCGTAAATTTTTACAGTTTTTAGCGGAAATCATAAATAATTGGAAAAAGGAATTAAAAATAAAAAAGGCTGTTATAGGGGTAGGCATTGCCGGGGATACTGATAATAAAAAAGGTATTTTACGTTTTGCCCCGAATATCCCTTGGCCTAATTTAAAAATTGCTTCCGGCCTTAAAAATTTGACGGGGTGCAAATGTTTCGTTTCCAATGATGCTAATATGGCAGCCTTTGGTGCTTATAAAAAAGAACTCAAAGAAAAGTATAAAAATATTTTAACTTTTACTTTAGGAACAGGCATCGGTGGCGGAATAATTATTGACGGGAAATTATATCAAGGTTCAACAGGAAGCGCAGGGGAGTTTGGGCATATAAAAGTTGGTGATACAAAAACCGGTAATCTTTGCGGTTGCGGTGCGCGCGGTTGCCTTGAAAGTTATATAGGTACTAATAATTTAAAAAAATTAACTTTAAAAACTGCCGAAGAAAATCCAAAAAGTGAAATTGCCAAATTGCTCGGAAAAGAAAAATTTTCCGTAAAATTATTATCAATTGCCGCCCAGAAAAGAGATAAAAATGCTTTATCAATTTGGAATTATTTTGGTACTTATTTAGGCCAAGCTTTAGCTGATTTGGTCTTAATTTTTAACCCTGAAGGCATAGTTTTCAGCGGCGGTGTTTCAGGCGGCGCAAAATATTTTATGCCTGCTGTTAAAAAAGTTTTACAAGAACAAAAAATAAAAGAACCTTTTAAAAATATTAAATTATTGATTTCAAGAACAAAAGATATTGGGGCTTTAGGTTCGGCTTTGTATGCTTTGAGTTTAAGTAATGAAGAATAAAATTTTATTTTTACCTTGTCTGATATTGTTTAGTACTTTCGCTTTCTGCCAAAGTTCAAATTTGCCTGCGCCGGGTAAAGAAGATTTTGTATTTTTTACTGCTGATGAAGTAAATTATAATAATATTGATGCTACAGCGGAATTAGAAGGTAATGTCCGCATAAATCTTAATAAAGAGGGAGAGCAGTATACTATTCTTGGTAAGGAGTTTACTGTTTACCCTAAAGAAGAAAAAATAACCTCAGATTCCCCGGTAACAGTACAAAATAACAAAGGTTCTTTTACCCTGCAAAAGTTTAATTATAATAGTCATGACAAAGAAATTGTTGTGGATAATTTTCAAGCGCAATATGGGCCTATGCGTATTTTGTCTGCTGAAAATTTTTCCGGTCAGAAAACAGAATATAATTTAAAAAATGCCGTCCTAACTTGTTGTGATAAAGAAACCCCGCATTATACTTTAACAATCGGCAGAGCGAAATTAAGGCCGGAAGTCCGCATTTCCGGAACTAATGCCGTTGCTCGTTTAGGTAAAATACCTGTTTTTTATTTGCCTTATTTTTACCGTTCTTTAAACAAAGATCATTTGTTTACAACTTATTTAGATTTTGGGCAAAGCAAAAATACAGGTTTTGGGATTTTAACTTCTACGGTTTATTCTAAAGGTGCTTTCGCCGCAATGGGTAATCTTGATTATTACACAAAAGCTGGTATAGGTTACGGTTTAACTTTGGGTTATGATGATCCTGCAAAGTTTAGGGGTAATATCCAAACTTATACGATTAAAGACAGGGTTTTAGATAAACAACGTTGGGGTATAAACGGCGGTTTTTGGTGGGAAATGTATGATAATTCCGATTCCTTAAATAACGAAGACGGCGCAATTTATTTTGCTCAATTAAAAACCCGCACCGTGTCAGATCCTGATTTTAATAATGACTTTTTCAGAAATAACCCTTATGTTGTTACCCCTGATAAATTAACTCAAACTTCCTTAGTTCGCCAAAGTAGGGTAAGCAATTTTCGTATCAGTTATTATGATATCAGCAAATTAGATGAACCGACAAAAACTTTCCATAATTACCAAACTGATTTGCCGGAAATTGCTTGGACTTTTACCCCCTTTGTTTTACCCAAAACCGGGGGTATAGTTAACAATTTTAATTTATCTTTTAACAATACCAAGTTTAATGAAAATACCACTGAAAATAATGACTTTTTACAGTATTTTAAGGCTACTTGGAAAAGTTCAAAAAGTATTCGTTTACACCGTAATTTAACTTTAACACCAAGTGTTTTTTATAATCAGGAAGTAGCTTTTAAAGACCCTAAATCCCAAGAAAAAGATAATTATGTCGGTCGCTATGGTACAGAGGTTAATTTAAGAACAAATCTTCCCACCGGTGCTTTAGATTTCGGCTACCGCTATAAACACCGCACAACAGATAAAGTTTTAGTTATTGATGAATACCAAAACATTTTTAACCGTGAAGAACAAAATGCTTTTTACCTTCAAAATTATTATATGCCGACAAATAATTTGTATTTAAAGCTCGCAAGCGGAATAAATATAAGTAATGATAATAATTCTTGGGACTTAAATAAAAGGCTGGAACCTTTTCTTGCGGAAATCGGTTATTATAATCAGAAAACCGGTACTAATTTCTTCTTACAAAATTTATATGATTTTGAGGCTGGCAACCAGGCCTTTGTAATAAATACAACTTTCCACGATCCGCGTGATCCGGAAAATAAATATATAACCTTGGGTGTTACAAATTATAAAACTACCCGTCATAGTTTTTTGTTTACTACGAAATTTGCCATCGCGCCTAAAGAAAGTACTTGGCGTGCCAATATGGGTGTTGATTTTGAAATTAAAGATTCTTCGATCCGTAGTTATTCAAAACATATTTTAGTTTATAAAGATTTTCATGATTTTAATTTAATGCTTGGCGTGAGGGATAGGAGCAATAATTTATCTTTCCATTTCGCAGTTAATATTTTATGTGGTGCAAAAAGTAAAGAGACCCCTGCCCAACAACGTATAAATCAATATTGGTATCCTTGGCAGCAAGGTTATACTGCTGCAGGGCCTAATTTATAGAGGTGTATTATGATGACAAAAGCAAAAGTTCCCTACGGGCGCATAGAAGTTGTTTGTGGTTGTATGTTTTCTGGCAAAAGTACGGAACTTATTAGGCGCATTGAAGTTGCCCGCCATGCCGGTCAAAAAGTACAGGTTTTTAATTCTACTTTAGATAAACGTTATGCCCGCAAAGGTATTGCCACCCACGATTTAGTCAAAATGGATGCAAATACTGTTTCAAAAGCTGAAGAAATATTAGACCTTGTTGAAAAAGATACAGAAGTTATTGCCATAGATGAAGTTAACTTTTTTACTGAAGATATCGTAGATGTCGCTTTAACTTTAGCTAAACAAGGCAAACGCGTTATTTGTTGCGGGCTTGATATGGATTATCAGGGTATTCCTTTTGGAAGTACCGCAAAGCTTTTGGCAGTTGCAGACAGTGTTTTAAAACTTTCTGCCCGCTGTGTTGTTTGCGGTAAACCTGCACGCCGTACTCAAAGGACCGCAAAAGTTAAGAGTAGGATTTATGTTGGCGGGGCGGATGATTATGAGGCCCGCTGCGCCGACTGCCACGAGATTTAATACGCGTTGTGTTTCCGCATTATGTCCTTGTACGCGCGGAACGTGCTTGCATATTTAAGCGCTTTTTTATTTTTATCTTCCTAGAGTACCGCAAACTCACTTCGTTCGTTTTACTTCTTGGTACACGTCGTCAGATAAAAATAAAAAATCATCTTAAATCTGCATCGCAGCGCGAAAACATTTTTTTCACGCTTTGGTTTTGTTCTCTAGTGTCGTCGTGGTAGAAATCAAAATTTCCTCAAAAATACTTGCCGGATTTTGATTTCATTTTTATTTTATTAAATAAAAATTTTTCAATATACCTTATTTTCTCGACGATAAAAAAGTACTATTGATAGTTGTTTTAATTATTGGAATATTGGCCGGTATAGCATTACCGCAATATAGACGCGCAAAAGAAAAAGCCGAAGCTAGTGAATTATTAATAACCGCAAAAGCCGTGCATGAAGCGCAACAAAGATATTTTTTAACAAATGGTGAATATGCTAAAAAATTTGATGATTTAGATGTTAATCTTAGCGGTTACGAAAGGGGTGGTTGTAAACATTTATCTATGTTCGGATATATGACAGATTGTTTTTCAAATGATAAAAATACTGTTCATATAGAGACTGGTGGGAGTATTCTGGCACTTCGTAAAACAGGTAAATATAAACGTTCGGGCTTTAGTTTTCTGAACGGTGCTGAAAACAAATTAATATGTTATGAATATTCACTTACTGATTTTTGTTCTAAATTGTTCAAGTGCAATTTAAATTTTGGTAACGGAACAAATAATTATTATTCCTGTAATTTTTAAAAATTAAAACTAGAATAATAACTAATTATTTCGTGTAGCAAATGCCGTCTAGGGCGTGGATAATTTTTACTTTTACTAAAGTGTTTTTAGGTGTACTTAAAGGTACTAAAACTTTTTGGAAATTTGCAGCGGTTGCAATTTGAAATTTTCCGTCTTTAGCTAAATCTTCCACTAAAATTTCTTGTGTTGTGCCAAGCAAACTCTCGGCAGCATGTTGGCGTAAAATTAAATCTTCTTCACGTAAAATATCAGCGCGGTGTTTAATTTCCGTCGGTGAAATTTGCGGCAATTTTGCCGCCGCTGTCATCGGTCTTGGCGAGTAACTGAAAACATGTAAACCCGCAAAACCTATCTTGCGCACAAAATTAACAGAACTTTCAAAATCTGCCAAACTTTCGCTGGGGAACCCCGCAATAATATCAGTATAAATAAAAATATTTTTTATTTTTTGGCGGATTTCTTGCACACGTTTTTCAAAATCTTCAGCGGTATAATGGCGGTGCATTTCTTTTAAAACTTTGCTGGAACCGCTTTGTAAAGGCAAATGCAAATAATTGCAAAATTTATTCCCGGCTTTTGAAACAACTTCCAAAAGTTCATCGGTTACCGTAGGCAATTCTATGGAAGAAAAGCGGATGCGGAAATTACCTTCCAAAGCAAAAATTTCTTTAACAAGTGCGGCTAAATTTGTTTTAGTTTCCGCGCAAAAATAGTTACCGATATTTATGCCCGTCAAAACAATTTCTTTATACCCGTTTGCGATTAAAGTTTTGATTTCTTCAAGCACAATTTTTTTAGGTTTTGAAGTTTTAATCGGGCGCGTAAAAGGCACAATGCAATAAGTGCAAAAATTTGTACACCCGTCCTGAATTTTTACAAAAGCGCGTGTCTTGCCCTGATGTTCTTTAACAGTCCAATCAATATTTTGGTTAAATAAATTTTGAGGTAAATTTTCTTTTTGCACGATTTCCGCTTGCTTAACTTTTTCCAAAATTTCTTTAGCGCCATGTCTTGCAAAACAACCTGTCAAAATCAAGCGTGCCTTAGGGTTTTTGCGTTTTATTAAATTAGCTTCTTTGAGGGCATCTTTATCGGCTTTACGGGTCACGGAACAAGTGTTCACCAAACAAATATCAGCCTCTTGCAGATTTTTAACAACGGTGTGTCCGCGGCGTAAAAACTCTTCAAGCAAAGCTTCACTTTCCACTTGATTAACACGGCATCCGAAAGTTTTTATATAAATTTTCATAGATTCGCTAAGGCCCACACCGCGCAGGCGGCGGCAGTTTGCGCGCGCAAAATATTTGCACCGAGTGTTACAGGTTTTACTCCGTAATTTTTTGCAAGAGTGATTTCTTCTTCTGCGTATCCGCCTTCGGGCCCGATAAAAATTGCAATATCTTTTTCCGCCGGGATTTGAGTTGTTATCTCAGTTTTTTGTTCGTCTTCATAACAAATTAAAGCGGGTGTTTTTAAAATTTTTAAGGCTTCATCAAAATTAAGCGGTGGCAAAATTTGAGGTATTTTTGCAATCTCGCATTGTTTAGCGGCAGCCAAAACAATTTGCCCCCAGCGCTCTTGTTTTGTTTCCCATTTCTTTAATAAATTTACGTCACAAAATTTACTGAATACGGGGCAAAAAGTGCTCGTGCCTGCTTGGGTGCAAAGGTCAAGTAATTCTTCCGTTGCCGGGCGGGAAATTGCGCTAAAATAAAGTGTAATATTCCTTTTAAGTTTGCGGTTTGGGATTTGTTTAATAATTTCCCCGCCTTGCGCACTTGTTAAACGGGCAAGATATTTTTTACCGCAGCCGTCAAAAATTTTTATTTCTTGGCCTGCGCTGTAGCGCGCCACTTTTAAGTGGTGTGCTTCCTCTTTTGAGAGCGTAAAATTATTTCCGTTAATTTCAGCTAAGTATTGCGGCATAAATAAATTTTAGCAAAATTTTATGTGCTGTCTGCGTCTTTTTGGTAAATTTTGATTTTTATTTTCCTAGAGTACCGCAAACTCGCTTTGCTCGTTTTACTTCTTTGTACACGTCGTCAAAGAAAAATCAAAATTTCCTCAAAAATACTCGCCAGGAAGGGGTATTATATAGCCTTATTAAAAACACCCGCGGTGCTTAACCGCAGGTGTTTCAAATAAAAACAATTTATTTCAATTTTATTTCACGCCGTGCATCCAATGTTTAATAGGTTTAAGCAAAACAAGCAAAATCAAAGAGGCAGCTATTGGTGTAATTACCGGCCAAGTGAAAAATTGTGTCAAATTATCTTTAGCTAGGAAACCTGAGTATTTACCCGCAAGCCATCCGGCAGCGGAGTTCGCCAAAAACCAAATACCCATGAATAAAGAAATAAATTTTACCGGGGAGAGTTTTGTTACCATGGAAAGTCCAACCGGTGATAAACATAATTCACCCATCGTAAACATAAAGTAAGCGCCGATAATCCAAAGCATGCCGAATTTATCTTTGCAAACTATTGAAGCTGTTAAAAGCAAAGCATAACCGATTGCAATCAACCAAAAGGCAAGCACGAATTTTGCCGGAATGCTTAAATCTTTTCCTTTTTTCCCGAGTGTCACCCAAAGTTTTGAAAACACCGGTGCAAAAAGCATAATAAATAAGGGGTTAACTGATTGGAACCATGCTGTCGGTATCTCAAAAGTTTTGCCAAATAAGTGGACGATTCTGTCAACATTGTGTTCCGCAATCAAGTTAAGTGCTGCACCCTTTTGTTCAAAAATTGCCCAAAAGAAGACGGAGAAAAACGCCATTATAAAAATAACCGCAATTCTTTGTTTTTCTTCTTTTGTTAAAGGTGCATTTGGGGTTTTTGCAACTTCTTTCTTCTCATAATTTTTCGGTGCTTTGCCTTTGCCTTGTAAGTATTTATCTTTACCCCAAAGGAAAGTTATTAAACCGATAACCATACCGATTGCCGCTGATCCAAAACCCCAGCCCCAACCGAAATTATGGGCAAGTGTTCCCGCAATTAAGCCGGCCAAAAATGAACCTAAATTGATACCCATATAAAAAATGGTAAAACCGCTGTCGCGGCGCGGATCGTTCTTTTCATAAAGATCACCGACGATGCTTGAAATATTAGGTTTAAAAAAACCGTTACCGATGACGATAAAAGCCATAGCCCAAAACACCCAAGTCATACTTCCGCGGCCCATGCAAAGCTGG
Organism: uncultured Elusimicrobium sp.; assembly: GCA_902787065.1. Lineage (GTDB taxonomy): Bacteria > Elusimicrobiota > Elusimicrobia > Elusimicrobiales > Elusimicrobiaceae > Proelusimicrobium. Next base: position 10,311 of record CADAFA010000008.1, on the reverse strand, counting down.
CCAAGAGCTATACAAATTGCACCGATAATGATTGCCGCGCGTTTACCGATCCATTTATCGGCAATATATCCGCCGAATAAGGGGGAGAGGAAAATCAAACTCATCAAAGTTCCAAAATGCCCGCTTGCCTCTTTAGTAGTTAGCAAAAGTTCTTTTGTCAAATACAAAATAAACAAAGCTTTTAGGGAATAAAAACTGAATCTTTCCCACATTTCCGTAGCAAAAAGCAAATACAAACCTGCAGGTTGCTTTTGTTTTACAGTATTGTCTGCCATAAAACCTCCTAAATAAAATTATAATTCATTGTAGCATAAAATTTATAAACCAAACAAGCAGTACTCCCAATAATTTCATATAATGTATATATGAAGAAATTTTTCACTTTAACCCTTTTTACTTTATTAGTCCCAAGTATTTTTGCACAAATGCTAGGAGGCAGTTCAGCGCAAAGCCCTCTTGATACAGGCACTTTTGGCAGTAAGTCTGTTGATTTTACCTCTGGCAATTATGTTGACCCCGAGGAAGAAAATGAACAAGAAAATTCAACAGAAACAAATCAAAAGCAAACTTTATCCGAAAATGGCCCTTGGCTTATTTGTGAACTTAAAGCTGAAGGCCTTGTAAACATAAATAAAAAAACCGTTTTAAAAAACATCTCCGCAAAACTTAATACTTTTTATGCATTAACTTCGGTGCAGGAAGATAAAAACAATTTAATCACTCTCGGTAATTTTGAGAACGTGGAAATTGATATTAGCCCTCTTTCCTCACAAGGGAAGAATAAAGCCGATAAAAAAGACAAAAATCTTTACCCTTGCCACTCCTTAACAGTTCTCTTGGAAGAAAAACCGATTTTGGAAAAGTTTTATTATGAAGGCCGTAAGCAAGTTTCAAAATCTGCCATACAAAAGGCGATGATGTCTAAACTTAAAGATCCTTTTAGCGAGGCAAAACTTCTTGCTGATATGGACAAAATCAAATCCCTTTATGCAGAAAACGGATTCCTAAATGCTCAGGTAACCTATACTTTTGAAATTAATAAAGAAAAAAATATTGCCCTTGTTACCCTCAAAATCAATGAAGGTAAAAAAACCCGCGTTAAAGAAGTTAATGTTACGGGTTTAAATAAAATTCCCGTCAAGAAATTTATTAAAAAACTCAAAAACCGCCCGGGCAAAATTTATAAAGTTCAAAATATGCCTGTTGATAATTATAACGCTACTAATTATGCCAGAAACGAAGGTTATTATGAGTTTAAAATTGAAAATTATGTTCCTGTTTTCAGCGAAGATTCCAGCGAAGTTACCCTAAATTATACCGTTTTTGAAGGCGTAAAAGCCCGCTTTGGGGAAACGACCGTTAACGGTAATACCGTTTTAACCGAAAAGGAAATTGATAAAAGTATTTTTTACTCAAAAGGAAAATTATATAATCAGCAAAAATTTGACGGAACAGTCCGCGCTTTGCAAGAACAATATGCAAATAAAGGTTATTTGAGGGCGGAAATTGTCCCCCAAAAAAATCTGGACGAAGCTAATAGTATTTTAAACATAAATTTTCAGGTGCAACAAAATAATATAGTATATGTTGACCATATTGATATCACAGGGGAAGGGGATACCCCAAAATATATTTTTGCGCGCGAAATACCTTTTAAAGAAGGCTCTGTATTCAATTATTCCAAAGTGCAACGCGGGCAAAATAAATTAATGAACTTAGGTTTTCTAAACGACGCACAAATTGATATTACACCGACAAATGATATAAATAAAGTTGATGTCGGCTACAATATTGTTGAAGGCCGCCCCGGTATGTTCACGGCAGGGGTGGCAATGTCCTCTTTAGACGGTTTATACGGGGATATTTCTATAAGCCACTTAAATTTATTCCACCGTGCCCAACATTTAACGGCGCGTGCGATGTTCGGTAAACGTGTTTTAGATTATACAATTAGCTGGTACACCCCTTGGATTTATGATAAACCAATTGGCTTTGGTATTGATGCCTTTGATACAAGAAGATACCGTTCTTATAGGGATACTTACAGAAAAACGCAAAGGTTTTCGCTTTAATATAGGGCCGCGTTTTAATGACGACATTTACGGTTTAAACTTTTCTTATTCTTTAGAAGGAATACACATTTATGACATTGATGAACAGTATAGGGATCAGGAGGCCTTTGGGCTAGTGGAAGGCAAATCCACCCAATCAACATTCGGCGTCACTTTTGCACGGGATACCCGTGACAGTATTTTTGATCCGACAGAAGGCTCTAAAAATTCCATAAACCTTGAACTTACCGGTGGGCCTTTTATGGGTAATGTTGATATTTATAAAGTCAATTTAAAATCGGCCTATAATTTTACTTTGTTTAATATTGGTAAAGATTACCCGATAGTTTTAATGATAGGCCAAAGGGCCGGTTCAGTTAAATCATATGGACGAACACATCTCGTACCTGCTTATGAAAGGATATTCTTAGGCGGTGCTGATACCGTTAGAGGTTATGAAACAACAGGCCAAATCGGTCCGGAAACCGGCGGTGAAATTTATTATATCGGCAATGTGGAACTTAAATTTCCTATTGCCCGTGAAGGGCGCCGAACTATGGCCCAACTTGCCGCATTTTTTGATATTGGTAATTCTTGGAAGAATCTTAGTGATGTCCGTTTTAAAACCGGTGCAAATGTGGGTGATTTTAAAATGGGTGTCGGGTTTGGTTTAAGGATTGTTACCCCCTCTCTACCGATACGTTTAGATTGGGGTTATGGTTTAAATCATAAATCCGGGGAAAAGCGCGGATATATTTATTTTTCTATGGCAAACTTGTTTTAAGGCTAAAAAATTGCTTTATTTAAAGTATGAAGATTAAAATATTAACTTTTTTACTTGTAATAGTTCTTGGTGGATTGTTAAACGCACAAGATAAAGTTGATATTTCCGAACTTGAAAAAGAAATTGCACAAGAAGAATCTTCCAAAACAAAAGAAGTCTTAAATAATTTACCGGGCCCGGGTAATAGTCAAATCCCTCTTGAAAAATATGATACTACCGCCATAGTGCAGGTGCCTGTCATGAATCCTTCAGAAGATAAAAAGGCAGGTGATTTTGATTCTATCTTAAACCAGCAAGCGCCGGAAGGCAGCCAAGATTTTAATGGTCCGCAAGGTACTTTACCTACAGTACAAGATCCTCAAGCCGCTGCCCTCCAAACACCGGAAAAAAATGCCCTTGGCCCCAATGCCAAACCTGAGGAATTAAAACAAGAATTTGGTTTTAAATTAAACGGTAATGAGAAAGACACCCCCAAAGAAACCCAAGGGGCTTTAGCTGTTTATATCAATATGGAAGAAGTCTTTAATAATAATCCTTGGACCATTGAAGCCCGCAAAACCATGCGTCTTGAACTTGAAGCCAAACAACTTGAATATGCCCAACTGCAAGACCAAGTCCAAAGTTTAAAAGAAAAGTTAAATAATCTGCGTATAGAATTAAAAAATGCCCAGCCTTTTTATGAAGAACTGGAGTATATTCCACCGACAGAGGATACCACCTATCCGCGTATAAAACCAAATAATTTACAACACATTTTACAGGATCTTTTATTTCATTCCAGCCAAATCTTTAAAAACGCGCCCTTGCCGCAAAAGCAAATTAATTCAATAAAAGAACAAATAAGAACAACAAAACAAGCTATTATAGAAAAAGAAACTTTTTTACTTAATTTCCAACAACTTTCAAAAGAGGAAGTCAATTCCCGCCAAGATTATATTGTAGGCGAAATTTTAAAAGAAATTTACAGTGGGCTTAAGGAGTTTTCTTCAGTCCGCAATATCGGTGTAGTGGTAGATAAAAACAATTTGCTATACGGTAAACCTATAAATGTTACCGATGAGTTTATAAAGTGGATGAAAAATTATCATAGTAAATACAAAAAGCAGTTAGGAGGTAAAAAATGAGTTTAACTTTAAAAGAAATGGCACAAATTTCCTGTGCGGAACTTGTGGGTGAGGCAAATTTTAAACCCACTTGTTTGTGTGGCTTAGATAAAGTTATTGTCGGCGGTATTGCTTATGCAGCAGAGCTTCGTGATGCCAATTCCCCAGATAATAAAGACCTTGGTGCTTTGATTGTTCCCACAAAAATTAAAGGGCAGGAAATTGCTTATAAAGGCAATATTTTATATGCTGATAACCCCGAATGGGCCTTTACTTTAATCATGCGTGCAACAACAACTTTAAACAAAAATATTAAAAGGGAAATTCATAAAACAGCCGTTGTTGCTGAAACTGCTAAAATAGGTGCAAATGTTGCAATCGGTGCTTTAAGTGTTGTTGAAGACGGCGCGGAAATCGGCGAAGGTACAATAATTTACCCGCAAGTTTATGTCGGGCGTGATGTTAAAATCGGCAAAAATTGTATTATTTACCCAAAAGTTACTATCCGCGAAGAATGTGTTTTAAAAGATTATGTTATTTTACAACCCGGTGCAGTTATCGGTTCTGACGGTTTTGGTTATGTTTTTATAAATAAGCATGAAAAGATTCCACAAATCGGTAAAGTTATTTTACAAGATGATGTTGAAATCGGTGCCAATACCACAATTGACCGTGCAAAGATGAATGAAACTGTTATCGGCGCAAATACTAAAATTGATAATTTGGTACAAATCGGGCATAATGTCAAGATCGGTATGTCCAGTATTTTAGTTTCACAAGTAGGTGTTGCAGGGTCTGCAGAAATCGGCAACGGTGTTATTATTGCCGGTCAGGCAGGTGTTTCCGGACACTTAAAAGTTGGGGACAGAACAGTTATCGGTCCTCAGGCAGGTATAATTTCCAAAATAGAACCCGGTTCAAAAGTTATGGGTTCTCCTGCTATGGCTTACGCAGATTTTATGCGTTTGCAGGTTATCCTCAAAAAATTGCCGGAGTTTTATAAAGAAATTCAGGCTTTAAGAAAGAAATACGATATTTAGAGGTTCTATGAACAGATTTACTATTGCCAAAGAAACAACTTTAAGCGGTATAGGTTTGCATACCGGCAAAAACAGCACTATCACTTTAAAACCAAGTGAACAGGGTTATATCTCTTTTTTAAGAAAAGATATTAAAGATGCCGAGCCTATTAAGGCCCATGTTTCCAGCATAAAATCAACTTTACGCGGAACAAACATGGCAAGCACTAATGCAAGTGTGCATACCGTTGAACATTTATTAAGTGCTTGCGCTGCTTTGGGTATTACAGATTTACTTGTGGAAATGGACGGCCCTGAACCGCCTTTGACCGACGGTTCATCTTTAGTTTTTGCCCAGCATATTTTAAAAGCCGGCCTTAAAGATTTGGGTTTACCTGCCAAAGTTTTAAACATAAATAAAGAAATAAAGTATGAAGAAAAAAATATGTCTTATACCGCAAAACCGGCGGACAAATTAACTTTTACTTTTATTTATTTAAGGAATCATCCTTTAGTAAATCATCAGGAATATACTTTTGAAATGTCTAAAGAAGGTTATGTTAAAGAAATTGCCCCGTCCCGTACTTTTGGGTTTGAGGAAGAACTTGCATTTTTGAAAGCAAACGGCCTTGCCCTAGGTGGTGATCCTCAGAATTGTGTGGTAATTTTTAAAGATAAATTTTCCACCCCCTTGCGTTTTGCAGATGAACAGGTGCGCCACAAAATTCTTGATTTAATCGGCGACCTTTCTTTAACAGGTTACGTTCTTGGCCCAATGCATATAACCTGTTCTTGCGGTGGGCATACAGGTAATACAAATTTTGCTAAAATATTATTAGAAAATATTTAGGAGCTTTTATGATGAACCCCAATATACACCCAACAGCTATTATTGACCCTAGTGCCAAAATCGGTGAAGGAACGATTGTTGGCCCTTTTACCATTATTGGTAAAAATACCACAATCGGTAAAAATAATAAAATCGGCCCAAGTTGCGTTATTGAAAATACTGATATGGGTGATGGAAATGAACTTATCGGGCATTGTTTTATCGGTGTAAAACCACAAGATTTATCTTATAAAGACGGTTTTGAAAGCCGTGTTAAAATCGGCAACAAAAATAAAATACGCGAGTGCGTAACAATTCACCGCTCAACAAAATTAGAACAACCCACAGTCGTTGGGGACAGTTGCCTTTTAATGGCAAATTCACACGTTGCGCACGATTGCATTTTAGGTAATAATATTATTTTGGCTAATTGTTGCGGTGTGGCAGGCCATGTGCGTATTGCTGACCATGCAATAAACAGGCACACGCGGAAAACTTGCAGGGTTAAATTTAATAGGTCTTAAACGTGCCGGCTTTAGTCCTGAAACTGTCAGGGCAATCAAAAAAGCTTATATGGAATTATTTTTATCAAGCAGAACTTTAAAAGAAAGTATTGAACTTTTACGTTCAAAACCCCAGGTTCCCGAAGTTATGGAAATGATTGAGTTTTGCGAAACAACCGAACGCGGTTTAACAACCCCCCGTAAAAAAACAAATAAAACGGAAAATGATGATGAGTAAAACACTTGGCATAATTGCAGGTGAAGGCAAATACCCCGTTTTAACCGCTAAAGGCGCCGCCGAAGAAGGCTGGCAAGTGGTAGTTGCTTGCGTCAAAGGTAATGCCGCGGAAAGTGATTTTAAACCCTATGCCAAAGTAACAAATACTTTAAAATTAGGGCAGCTTTCAAAGTGTATAGAATTTTTTAAACAAAACGGTGTAACCCATGCAATTATGGCAGGCCGCGTAAAGCATATAAATATTTTTTCACTTATGCCCGATATGCGCATGGCTAAAGTTTTAGCCACCATTCGCGATAAACGTGCGGAGAGCCTTTTAAAAGCCGCTATTGCTGAATTTAAAAAAGATGATATTGAAGTGTTATCATCATTTTCTTTTTTAAAAAATTGTACAGTCAATGCCGGTGTTTTAACTTCCCGAAAACCGAGTGAAGAGGAAAATTTAAATATAGATTTAGGTTTAAAAATTGCCCATACTTTGGCGGATTTGGACGTCGGTCTAACAGTAGTTTTGAGTGATAAAGCCGTCCTTGCCGTTGAAGCTATGGAAGGCACAGACGAGTGTATTAAACGTGGCGGGGAAATTTATAAAACTGCAAAAAGCAAAGAAAAGAAACCGCTTGTAATTGTTAAAGTTGCGCGCCCCAAGCAAGACGACAGGTTTGATTTACCCGTTATCGGTAAAGGGACAATTAGGACAATGATAAAATCAGGTGCGAGCACACTTGCCGTTGAAGCAGGCAAAACAATAATTTTAGATTTGGAAGAAGTTATTAGTCTAGCCGATAAAAACGGTATCGCCATAATTGCTTTGTAATTAAGATTTTGTTATTATAAATTAAGGAGTTTGTAAAATGTAGGGCTAAACACCCTAAAAAAATTTAACTGTTTTTGGAACTATATTGAAGAATATAGTGGGTTAATGCTAAAAGCATTAAAACATCTAGAGTCCAAAACAGCAAACCATCAGTGTTTACCGTGTTAATACGGTAAACAGCGGTTGCTGTTTTTGGGTTCCCTCTAGATGGCCCAAGGATAGCAGCCGTTTTTTATGGCTGAAATTTAAAAGAGAGGTAAAATTATGCCGGAAGATATTAAACAACAAATAAAAGAGTTTGACGAAATGATAAAGAAATATCCCTTTATACAAGAGCTGTATATAGGCCGTGCTGTTTTATATGCAAGAATCGGGGAATATGAAAAGGCAGTTAAAGATTATGAAACAGCCCATGAAGATTATATCTATGATATTATAGCGGTATGCAGGCGGAACCATTTAAGCAGAGAAATAGAGCGGCTTTATACAAACAAAATCAATAAAGACAAAAATGATATAGCCAATTATATCAGCAGGGCCCGTTTTTATATGACGATATATGAAAATGAAAAAGCATTAGCAGATTGTGAAACGGTTTTAAAAATATGTCCTAATAATAAATTTATTTTAAGAATAAAAAAATCATTAATTAAAGAAATGAAAGAAAGAAATAAATCCCCTCAAAAAGCAAAATCGCCCAAGATATTTTTAACATGAAGCAAAAATAATACTTTGACGGCAAACGACAATAACTGCAAATTTCCTTATTTCAATATGCTATCATTTATGTATGACTTCTGTGTACTTACCCAATATTTCCGCAAGCGCTTTTTTTATAATAAATACCCTAAAACAAAAAAGCGCACGCACCCTTTTTGCCTGTAATACCGAAGAAGAACTTGATATTTTCGAGGCTGCTTATAAAACTTTTGCACCGCAAAATTCCAACCATAAATTTTTAAGTGTGTATGAAGATAAATTTTCCTTATACTCCGCTTTGGAAATAATTTCTGATTCAAAAATACCGCTTTTTATTGCCACAACTTATGAAGCTTTAAAACAACAGGTTGCCGGTAAAAAAGATTTCAGTGCGCAAGTTTTAAAATTGCAAAAAGGCCAAACAATCAATCGCACCGAATTAATTAATACCTTACATAAATTAAATTATAAGCGTGTAGATTTTACAGAAGAACCTGCGGATTATGCTTTGCGCGGCAGTGTGCTAGATATATTCCCTATAAACGCACAAAAACCCTGCCGTTTGTATTTCAGGGCAAATACAATAGAACAAATTTCCGTTTTTGATTTAGATACCCAAAACACTATTTCCGCCGCAAATGAATTGCTTATTTTACCTTTTGAATTTGAAATTACCCCGTCAACCTTTGCCCGTTGGGTAAGTGATTTTGAAAATTATTTTTATGAGCCGCCACAAGATTTTTCAGAGCAAGAAAAAGCCACAATTTTAACCGCTTTACCGTCTAAAGAAGGTATTGACAGTTTTTTAAGAACACCGCTTGATTTTAAAGCCAATTTTGCTTTATTTGATACGGAAATTCTTAATTTAAACAGGCAAAATATTAAAAGCACTTTCTTTTGTTTAAATAAAGGCGAACTTGAAAGATTAACAGAAGTTTTCCAAGACTATTCTGCCCTAAAAACTTTGCCGCTTGCAGTTGCACCTTTGCAGGAAGGCTTTTACAGTACTAAAGAAAATTTTGCATTTTTTACTTCGGCACAGCTTTTAAAACATTCCTATAAACAAACAAATTTTGCAGAAAAGTTTGATAAAACTTATTCAAAACATGTGCGCTTTAAGGAACTTGAGATAGGGGATTATGTGGTCCACCAAGAACATGGTATTGGGCGTTACGGCGGGCTTGTAACTTTGGAGCAAGATAATCTGCCGCTTGATTGTTTGCTGATTGAATTTAAAGGCTCGCAAAAATTATATGTACCCTTACACGATTTTAGAAAAGTGCAGAAATATATCGGTCTAAAAGGGCGTGCGCCGAAAATATCTTCTTTAAATACAACAACGTGGAAGGAAGTTAAAAAACGTGTTAAAGAAGATGCCCAAAAAATTGCTAAAGAAATTTTGCAGGCCGCCGCTTTGCGTAGTGCGCATAAAGCAGATATTTTACTTGGTAATGAACATTTGGAGAGGGAATTTGCGGACTCCTTCCCCTATCAGGAAACTGACGACCAAACACAAGCAATAAACGAGATTTTGCAAGATTTAAATAAAGAAATACCGATGGACAGGGTGCTTATCGGTGATGTCGGTTTCGGTAAAACAGAGGTTGCTATCCGCGCCGCTTTACGTAGCGTTTTAAGCAATAAACAAGTGCTTGTTTTAGTACCTACTACCGTATTAGCAAGCCAACATTTTAAAACATTTAGTGAACGCTTGCGGGCTTACCCTATAACTGTTGAAATGCTAAGCCGCTTTCAAACAAAAACCGAACAAAAAAAGATAGTGGAAAATATCAAACAAGGTAAAGTTGACATTGTTGTGGGTACCCACCGCTTGCTTTCAAAAGATGTTACTTTCAAAAATTTGGGGCTTTGCATTGTTGATGAGGAACACCGCTTTGGCGTAAAACAAAAAGAGAAAATTAAAGCCAAAAGCGTGGGTGTGCATACCTTGATGCTTTCCGCAACGCCGATACCTCGCACTTTAAACCAATCTCTATCGGCATTAAGGCAGATGTCAATTATTCAAACAGCGCCGCAGGGCCGCATGCCAATTAAAACTTTTTTGTGTGCCTATCAAGATGATATTGTAACAAATGCAATTCGCGAAGAACTTGCGCGCGGCGGGCAGGTTTTTTACCTTTTTAATACTGTTTCCACAATGGAAGAAAAGCGCGAATATTTGCAAAAACTTATGCCGGAAATAAAAATAATTTGCGCACATGGCCAAATGCCCGAACAGGAACTTGAAAAAACTTTGTGGGATTTTTA
>CADAFA010000007.1 GCA_902787065.1 uncultured Elusimicrobium sp. | reverse complement strand
TTTTCCCTTATCTTTGCAAGCTGGAGTGAAAGTATGGGCAGAGAAATTATTGACTTTTACTCATTTTAGCAGGGGAGATACTTCTAATATTTTGAAAAAGGCCGGATTTGATATAAAAGATACGGCAAGTTATTTACAAGAGGAATATTTGAAATGAAAAAAATCGGAATTTTGACTTTTAGTAGAGCAAATAATTATGGCGCGTTGCTTCAGGCTTATGCTCTTAAAGAATGTATTAATTTACTAGGCGCAAAAGCAGAAATTATAAATTATTTGTGTCCTAAAATAGAAAATGATTATGCCTTTTTTTCAGGTAAAGTAAGCGCAAAATGGTTCATAAAAAAATTAGGGAAGATATTATTTTTACCAAAAATAATTTTATACAATAATAGATTTAATCAATTTAGAAAAAAATATCTCGCAGATACTGAAGAAATTTCGCAGAAAAATATAGGCAACATAAATGATATATACGATATTTTTATTAGTGGCAGTGACCAGGTTTTTAATCCTAGAATAACTAATTTTGATTCTAATTATTTATTAAGTTTTGTCCGAGATAATGCCAAGAAATATTCTTATGCAGCAAGCTTGGGGATAAGCGAAGTAAATGAAAAAGAAAAAAATTTTTTAATTGATAATTTGAAAACTTTTTCTGCCATTTCCATACGTGAAAAGCAAGGTTCGCAAATAGTTGAGGAATTAATAAATAAACAAGTATTAACCCACTTAGATCCGACTCTTTTATTAAATAAAAATGCTTGGCAAAAAGTGGCAAAGCATAATAAAAAGAAAGAAAAATTTATATTACTTTATCTAATGAATAGAAATGACCAAATTTTATCTTTTACAAAAAAACTTGCTGAGAAAACCGGGCTTAAAGTTGTTTATATTTCGGATAATTTAATTAATAGAACATTTTTTTCTTCAATTTGTGTAACTCCTCAAGAATGGTTAGGTTATTTTTGGGACGCGGAATATGTTGTTACTAATTCATTTCATGGACTTGCTTTTAGTATTAATTTTAATAAAAATTTCTTTGTTGATTTATTACCGCCGACTTGGCCCGTTAACAGCCGTTTGGAAAATATATTAGATTTAACACAACTTAGAAATCGTTTAATTGATAATATCGGCACGAATTATGAAGCAGAAATTGATTGGGAAAAAGTAAATAAAATTATAGATAATGAACGTAAAAACGCGAAAGATTATTTAAGAGGTATTTGTGAGCAGAACTAAGCTTTTTGCTACTAATTCTTTTGTAAGTGCTTTACAACAAATGATACTTTTGTTGTATGCCTTTATAGTTCCGCGTATTTTAATTACGGTTTATGGCTCGGAAATAAATGGGCTTGTTGTATCTTTAACGCAATTTGTCCAATATTTTTTACTTGTGGAAGCAGGTATTTCCGGTGCTTCTATTTATGCTTTATATAAACCCTTAGCGGAAAATAATATTATTAAACGAAATGCCATTTTGTCGGCAGCACATAAATTTTATTTCAAGTCAGGTTATATTTTCATTTTATTAGTTGTATTATTGGCTTTAATTTATCCTTTTATTCTAAAACAAAGTTCTCTAAATTATTGGCAGATAACTTTAATAGTTCTTGCTCTAGGTGTAAACGGTGTAATGGATTTTTTTACCCTTGCAAAATATCGCGTTTTATTAACAGCGGATCAACGGGCTTATGTTATTTCTTTTGCACAAATTGTTTACTATACAATAAGTACTGTGATAGTTTTTATTTCAGCTAAACTAAGTTTTAATATCGTTTTGCTTGAATGCTTGCTTATAATATCGGTTTTTGTGCGCTCTTTTATCTTATGGAAATATACAAACAGTCATTATAAAGAATTAAATTACAAAGAAAAGCCGGATGATGAATCCTTAAAGGAAAGGTGGAATGTTTTTTATCTTCAAATATTAGGTAGTGCGCAAAATGCGCTGCCTATAATTTTGGCCACAATTTATGTTTCATTAAAAGAAGTTAGTGTTTTTAGTGTTTATAATTTGGTTATTGCAGGTATTGGCGGAATTTTATCAGTTTTCATATCCGGGTTGGCAGCATCTTTTGGTGATGTTATTGCCAGAGGGCAAAATAAAACTTTGCAAAAAGCCAATCAAGAATTTGAACAAAGTTATTATATGTTGATTACTATTGTTTATTCCGTTACTTTACTGCTAATTTTACCTTTTGTTAAGTTATATACCAAAGGGGTAAGTGATATAAATTATATTTTGCCTTTGTTTGCTTTTATGATTACTTTGAATGGATTTCTTTATAATTTGAAAACACCGCAAGGGATGCTTGTTATTTCTGCCGGTTTATATCGCCAAACAAGATGGCAAACCACGACGCAGGCTTTAATTGCTTTTTTAGGTGGAATAATAGGCGGGTATTTTTGGGGTCTTTACGGAATCATAGGTGGGCTTATTCTTTCAAATATATATAGGGATATTGATTTGTATTTTTTTATTCCTAAACATGTGACAAAATTGCATCATAAATATACTCTTAAACATTTGCTTCCGGCTTTCATAATATTTACTTGTGCTATATTTATATTTTTCATCTCTAATATTATTATAAATAGTGTTTTATCTTGGATTTTATGGGGTTGTATCCTAACTTTTATTTTTATAATTATTACTATTTTTCTAAATTTATGTTTTGATAAACAAAATATGAAAAATATTTTTAAGAGAATTTATAATTTATTAAAGAAAAAGATATGATAAAAATTACTGATAAAACTAAATGTTGCGGTTGCGGTGCTTGTTCGCAAGTTTGCCCTAAAAATGCTATTTCTATGCAAGCAGATAGCGAAGGCTTTTTATACCCTAAAATTGATGAAAATAAATGTATACAATGCGGATTATGCGTTAAAACTTGCCCTATACTTAATAATAAAAAACAGAATTTCATACCCAAAGTTTATGTTGCAAAAAATAGAAATACTGAAACACAAAAACAAAGTTCTTCCGGCGGTATATTTAGTGTTTTGGCCGATTATGTATTAGAAAAAAATGGAGTAGTTTTTGGCGCTGCATTTAATAAAAATTGGGAAGTAGAGCATTGTTTTATAAAGAAAAAAGAAGATTTGGGTAAACTCCGGCGTTCAAAATATGTTCAAAGTAATACATTGAAAACTTTTATAGAAGCCAAAAAATTTTTAGAATCAGGCAGGCATGTTTTATATACCGGCACTCCTTGCCAAATAGCCGGGCTTAAGAGTTTTCTAGGTAAAAATTATGATAATTTGATAACATCAGATATTATATGCCATAGTGTTCCAAGCCCTGACATTTGGAAAAAATTTTTAGAACAAAATTATGATGTGAATAAAATTATTAAAATAGATTTTAGAGATAAAAAAGATGGTTGGAATAAATCTAAACTTTATTTTTATTTTCAAGATGGGAAAATTGAACCTAAAGATAACCGAATGTCCTCTTTTAGAATAGGTTTTGGCGAGGCACTTTTTTGCAGACCTTCTTGTCATAGTTGTTATTTTAAGGGAAATAACAGATATTCTAATTTTACTTTGGGTGATGCTTGGGGATATGTAGATTATGCCTCTGAGATGTTTGATAAAAACGGGCTTTCTGTTATCTTTGTAAATAATACAAAAGCAGAAGAAATTTTTAATAAATTAAGAAAAAATTTAATATATAAACAAGTATCTGCGGAGAAAGTTATAAAATATAATCCTTACTATAACATATCTGTTAAACCTCATCAAAAACAGCAAGAATTTTTTAATCGTTATCAAAAGGAATCTATCAATAAATTAATTAAAGAATTAACTTACCGTCCGTTGTGGAAACGTATTTTGGGTAAAATAAAAAGAGTATGCAAAAAATTTTTCAAAATTTAGTTTAATTAAACCCCGCTTATAACGGGGTTTAAAAATATTAAATATCTTTACCGTAAATGAAAGAACCTTGACCGCTATTGTTATAAAACTGTTGATTAACAATATCAAACATACCATTTGAAGGAATAGTAAAGTTGCCTATTTCTAAACCTTGCGGAACAGGAACAAAATGATAAAGCAAAGAGTCTGCTTCATAAATTTGTAAATAATATATTTTTGATAAAGATTTAGTATAAGTTTGTCCGTCACTTTCGTTCCTAATAGTGTATAAAACTAATTTAGCATTCTCATAAAATAAAGAATCACTAAAAGTGTGTATTGTTTCACCATTTATTTTAACTGTTTGACCATATTCAATTATTCCACTTGTAGGAGAATTAAAAGAAAAACTTTCTGTAGCATAATTAACATATGTTTTTGAAAACCCAAAAGATACAGCAGAAACTACTCTACGTGATGCAAATAACCAATTATCAATATTTCCATATTTCATATTAACAACCATTGCATTACTTGGAATGTAGTTGGTAACAATATAAGAATTTCCATCGCCTTTCAAATATATATTAGGATTAGCCCAAATCAATCTGCCGTTATAAATTATATAATCTTTGCGTTTTATAGTATTATTCAATAATGTTTTAGAAGATATTTCAATAGGCAAAGTCGTTTGCAAATATTTTTGCATAAAACCTCCGCTTATTGAATAGAAATTTGTAAATCTTCTGAAGTTACATCTGTTAAATCAACTTTTAAGAATAAATTCGCAAAATTCAAAAATATCGGTTTACTTACTTCAAGTTCAATTTGATTGCCTTCAAAATCATATAAGGGGTAAAAATTTGTACCGTCTTGTGAAACTGTTAATTTCGGTGTTCCGGCGGAAATTGTACCTGTTGCAATTATACTGCAGCAATTTGCTATACCGGTATGTAACGCAGAATCTTTTAAGTTTATGGCTTGGTTTAGAGGTGTGTCTAGGGATAAATCAGTTATAATCATAAAAAAGAGCTCCTATGAGTATTACAGACGGTTCCCGCGGATATACTAGCAAATTATTAACAAATTTGCAAAATAGTGTTTGAGTTCATATTAGCCAATTAACTAAAAATAATATACAATTATATCGGCCAATAATTTGGCCAATAAAAAAAAAGGTACAAACACCTAAGTCTTTGTACCCAGTTACTAGAGGTCTTTTTGACCATTTTGTAGTAACCACCTAGTTAAAAATATATTACTACAAATATGGTCATAAGGTCAAGCCTCTAGGAAACAATTATATAATGATAGGAGATATCTTATGACACAAAAATTCCAAGATATAAAAGAATTACATAAAGATACATTAGCATTTGCAGTACATAATGCATTAGAAAAGATTACCGTAAATACAGAAGGTGAATCTATTACTCAAGAACAACAAATAGCAGAAGCACTGATTGCTAAAGCAAAAACAGGAAATACAACTGCTGCTAACATAATAATTAAGTTAAATAAAAGTTATCAAGAACGAGTCAAATACCTTAGACAAAGTGAGGAATATTTACGCAAAGAAAATGATGGTGCTTTACCTGATGAAATATTAGAAGCCATGGATGCATGCGATCGTAATATAACAATAGCCAAATATGATTTATTGTTCAGGGGTTATAAGAAGAATGTTGACGAATATATTAAAGTATTACAATCCGGTAGTAGCAAAAAGGATTTAAAAATTATGGAAGAAAAAATGTGCGAGCGTTATGAGCTTTTATGTAAGTTTTTGAATACGGAATTGCAAAAGAATTTGAAAGTGCCTTTTTATGAGTTAGCAGAAAAACGTATGAAGCAGGAAACAAAAGAATTAAGTGGTATCCTTGAAAAGAAAGAACAAGCGAAAAGAGAGGCCTTAGACTGGGAAATATATGAACTTTTCCTTGAAGAGCATGGTATTTATAGGGATGAAGAATACACAAATGAGGAGGAAGATGAAGAAGAAATTCCAAAAGAAGGACAAGATGAAAGTGAATCTATAACGTGCCCCGATGAATCTTTGCAAACTGATCAAAAAACTGTTTCAGATACTGAACAACAGGAAGAAGTAAAATTAACACAAAATCCAAATAAAGATAGAGATTCACGTGAAAGATTACCTGTATTGACAGAACTTTCATCTTTAAAAGATGTATGTAAAGTTTTACATAAACTTACACGGGATGAAGATTTTAATAAAGTTCCCAATACTAGCCAACAGCTAATATTTTTAATGAATAAACTTTCAGGGGAAAACGGTAATAAAATTTGGTCTGCCTTGCAAGATGATGAAGTTTTTACATTTAAAAGAGCTCTGGGATATCTGCGTAATCACTTAAATGCATTGCAGGAAAAAGAATGCGAAGAGAAAACTAAAAAAGAGTTACAAAAAATAGTTACATTAAACAGGATTTAGTTCTTTGAATAGTTCAAAAATTGCTGCTATTGCACTCTGCATGCTATAATATTTATATTCACCAAGACGGCCGATAAAATAAATATTTTTTTCTTTTTCGGCAAGTTGCAAATATTTTTTATAAAGTTGCTCATTTTCCTGTTTAGGTATGGGGTAATATCTTTCATTTTTGCCGAGTTCAAAAGCGGAAGGATATTCATAGACAATAGTAGTTTTTTCATTTTTTTGATTTAAAAAGTGTTTAAATTCGGTTATTCTTGTATACGGTTCTTGTCCGGTATAATTTACTACCGCGACATTTTGAAACTGTTTTTGGGGTAAAGTTTTAAATTCAAAATTTAAACTTCGGTAAGGCAAAGGGCCGAGTTTATAATTAAAATATTCGTCGATAGGCCCGCTGTAAAATATTTTTTTGTATTTAATATTTTTTAAATTTTTGAATTCCGTATTTAATTGTATTTTAATGTTCGGATGGTTTAAAATATTTTCAAACATTTTTGTATAACTGTGCTTCGGTATTGTTTGGTATTTTTCGGTAAAATAACCGTCATAATAACTCGTATAAATAGGTACCCTTGTAAGTGTATCTCCGCTGAGTTCTTCAGGTTTAAATCCCCACTGTTTTAGGGTGTAGTGGTAAAATACTTTTTCATAAATAAAAACGGCAAGTTTTTGTAAATCTTTATCATCGGATTTTTTAAGTTCTAATATCGGTACTTTGTTATTTTCGCTGTATTTTGAGATTAATTTTTCTTTAAAATTTTTGGCTTTTTGTGCATCAAATAAAATATCTATGGAAGTAAAGTTAAAGGGTATTGGCACTTCTTTATCGTTAATAGCGGCACGCACTTTGTGAGTATATTTTTGCCAAGAGGTAAAGCGTGATAAAAACTGCCAAATTTCTTCACTATCCGTCCTAAAAATATGTGGGCCGTATTGGTGGATATTTATACCGTTTTCATCTGTATAATCATAGCAATTCCCGCCGATATGGTTACGTTTATCAATAACTAAAACACTTTTGCCTTTTTCTGCTAACAAACGTGCCGAAACAGCCCCGCTTATACCTGCCCCGACTATAAGTATATCTATACTATCATGCTCGTGATTATTCATAAAATTATTATAGCAAAAAAAGCCGGTGAATATTTTAGGTACCAAAGGTCCTATTTTGTCCTAGGTCCAAAAGCTCTTGCTTTATCAACAAATAAATGTGACAATTAGTATATGTAAGAGCCTTGATAAATTTCAAAAATAAGGTTATAATAAAGTTATATGTTAATCGGAGAGTGAATTTATGAAAATACATAATTATTTAAATAAGTTTTTATGTTTGATATTAAGCTCGGTTTTGCTTATATCAAGTATGCCTGTATCTGCACAATATGCAGATATTCCGGATTTGATAGCGCCAGAATTACAAAGAAGTTTAATTCAGAAAATGAAAAATATCAATGAACTAACAGATGATATCAGTGGAAGTTTAACCGCATTAAACATAAGTGCAAAGGATGGAAATAGAGCTTTAGGTAAAGTCGGGGAGAGAAATGCCCTTGAAAGGATTCAAACAAACCTTACCAAATTGGAAAAACAATATGCCGATTTATCAAGTGAAGTAGATGTTATTTCAAGACGGACGGAAAAGGTTTGGAATAAAATGGGGGGAAAGCCGGGGGCAAATGTTAGAGAAGGAGTATTAGAAACATTGGCAAAAAAATATTATGGTTCGGGTGCTGTAATTGAAAGAGATATGTACGTAATAGAAAAGGTCTCTTTACCGAGAGTTGAAGAATTAAAAAAGACGGTAAGCGAAATTTTGTCCGGAGGGGACATAAAGGCAGGTATGTTGAAGAAAGGGGATCTGTTGTCTATTTGGACAGAACAAATGCAAACTCATATTAAATTCAATTTACAAACAAGAGTTAACGTCATATCAGGGCAAAACAGCAGTTTTTTTGACGCTATGAATAAGCTTCAAGAACTTGTTAGCCGTGAAGAAATTTGGGAAAGGGCTTTTAAACATTTAACTCCCCAACAACAAGCAAGTGTAAATTTGATGTTACAAGCTAGTAAAAATTCTAAATCTTCAATTAATTTGGCAAAAGATATTAACAGATATTTAGCAAAATTCAAAGGAACGGTAAAACCCAGTTTATGGAATACGCTTAAATTAAGTCGCGAATTAAGCCGTTTAACCCCTGAAGCACGTATCAGATATGTAGATGAAATGACTAAATTGAGCCCTACAGAAATGAACTTAGCAAAAAGTATAGCTGAAAAGCCAGGTGTTGCAAGTAAATTCCTTAAAATGGGGACCCCGCTTATGATTGTCGGTGTTGTATTAACCGCAGTTTCTATAACCGAAGTTAATGCACAAAATGCCTTTCCTAAATTTGCTGGCATAACTGAGAAAAATAAAATTAAAAAAGCTATAGAAAACGATGAGGAAGTTTCGGCAGTATCTGCTATACGTTGGTATACGGATCCTGAAAACGCAAGTATTATCGAGAAAAATAAGGCACACTATATGAACCAAGTATCCATCTTATTTTCCGTGGCCCAAGCAAATCAAGATCAAGAAGGTATTTTGGCTGTTATGAGAGAAATTGACCCTGATCCTAAATTAGGAACTGCTAATATTCAAGGGCAAGTTGATAAAAAAATTGACGTTGCTTTAGAGCAGTTATAGTTAAAATATCAACTTTCAATTAACCATCCCCTACAGTATACGATTTAAGTGGGGGATGTTTTCTTTTCCGGGTAACATATAAATGCTATAATATATCTATGAGCGCTATAGTATATTTGCCTATACTGTTTTTTTCTATTATTTTACACGAATATGCCCATGGTTACATTGCCTGCCGTAATGGGGATGATACCGCTTTGGTTTTGGGGCGTCTTACATTTAACCCGTTAAAGCACATAGATTTTGTGGGTTCTATCATGGTTCCCTTATTTTGCTTGATTATGCATTGGCCGCTTTTCGGCTGGGCAAAGCCTGTACCGGTGAATCCCTATAATTTGAATAATATTAGAAATGATATGGCAAAAGTTGCCTTTGCGGGGCCTGCGTCAAATTTAATTTTGGTATTAATTTCTGCTTTAGCTTTAAAATTGACAGTTATGTTTATGCCTAATTTTGCGCTTTTAATCCAAGTATTTGTATATTCTATAATGATAAATTTGCTTTTGGCTTTGTTTAACTTAATGCCTATACCGCCGTTAGATGGTAGCAAAATTGTAGCACGTTTTTTACCCGCCCAGACAGCCAATAAATATATGCGTTTTGAGAGATACGGTATGCTTATTGTAATCGCCTTGATTTTAACCGGTATATTTTCAAAAATTATAGTGCCGATATTTTACTTTATTTTTAATTTAATTTTATCTTTTGTCGGAGGAAGTTTTAATGGATTCTAAAATTATAGTTTCCGGTATGCGCCCTACGGGCAAAATTCATTTAGGCAACTTTTTCGGAGCTTTAAATAATTGGCTCACTTTACAAAATAGCCATAATTGTTATTTTTTTGTGGCAGATTTACACGCCTTAACAACTGCAAGTGAAAAAACCGAAGATTTAACCCGAAACACACTTGACATGGTAGTTACTTGGTTGGCTTCCGGTTTAGATCCTAAAAAATGCACAATTTTCGTACAATCACATGTACCGGAAGTTTCAGAACTTAATACTTTGCTCGGTATGATTACACCGCTTGGTTGGTTACTCAGAAACCCAACTTATAAAGAACAGTTAGTGGAGATTTTTAAGAAGAAATATGCAGGCCAAATCGGTGATGATAAAACCGCAGCGGAAAAGCTTGCTATGTTGACCGAAAAAGAACTTTCGGAAATTGCATCCTTTGGTTTCCTCGGTTACCCGGTTTTAATGGCAACAGATATTTTGATACATAAAGCTGCTTATGTCCCCGTAGGGCAAGACCAAAGCGCGCACCTTGAAATTTCACGCGAAATTGCAAGGCGTTTTAATGAACAATTTGATACAAATGTTCTAGTGGAACCCAAAGCTTTGTTTACAAAAGTTCCCAAAGTAACCGGTTTAGATGGACGTAAAATGTCAAAATCTTACGGCAATACCATTGAGGTGGGGGAAGAGGTTGAAAGTTTGCGCAAGAAAATCATGACCATGTTTACAGATCCGAACAAGAAGAAAGCTAACGATCCTGCAAATCCTGACGGTTGCACTGTTTTTACCTTCCATAAACTTTATAATAAAGATTTTGAAAAGCGTTGTACGGAATGTAAAGCCGGTGCACTTGGTTGCGTAGCTTGTAAAAAGGAACTTTTTGAATATATGCGTCCGTCTTTTGAAGAGTTCAATCGCAAAAAACAGGAACTTTTGAAAGACAAAACTTATTTAGATAAAATTTTAAAAGAAGGTGCAGCCAAAGCACGTGAAAGTGCTGTCAAAACTTTGAGTGAAGTTAAAAAGGCAATGAAACTCTATTAACGGAAATTTTATTAAATGGAAACAGATACTCTTAAAATACAATTAGATGTTTTTGAAGGCCCTTTGGACCTGCTTTTGCATCTTATCAAAAAAGATAATTTGGATATTTACGAGGTAAATATCTCTGCTATCACTACACAGTATCTTGAGTATCTTGACTTAATGAAGCAGCTTAATTTAGATGTTGCCGGCGAATTTTTGGTTATGGCAAGCACTTTAATGCAAATTAAAGCGCGCCAACTTTTGCCCAGCCAAGTTCCGACGACAGAAGAACAAGGCCCTGATCCTGCTAAAGAACTTATCGCAAAATTGGTTGAGTATGAAAAGTTTAAACAGGCTTCAAATTTCTTGCAACAAAATTTTGACAAATTTAAAGATAATTTTTATAAACAAGCACCGGTTTTTAATCAGGAAGAAAAGGTAATAAACGTTCAATTATTTGATTTGCTTGCAGCCGTTAAACGTGCTTTTGCACGTCTAGAAGAAAGGCAAAATGCGGACCTTTTGAAAATTGAGGAATTCCCCATAGACAAGAAAATTGAAAAGGTCCTTGCCTTGGTTACTTCCCGCCCTTGGGTTTTAATTGATGATATTTTTACCGGTGAAACAAAGAAACGCGGTGTAATAACCTGTTTTATGGCTGTGCTTGAACTTTTGAAAATAAATAAAATTTATGCCCGCCAAGATAAACAAAACGGGGAAATAAGAATTTACCTAAACCAAGAACACAAAAATGACGACTATCATAAACTTTTAGAGGAAGCGGAGGAAAAATAAATGGATAATACCCCTAAAACCGAAGAGTTAAATCAGGAAGTGAAATTAGAACAAACTCCCGTTGAATCGGTTGAACAGAATAATGAAAATAAACCGGAAGAAATAAAAGTAAATGAAACAAAACCGGAAGAAGTGATTTTATCTAGAACTGATTTCAAAAATATTATTGAAACTTTACTTTTTATTACGGATAGACCTCTTAGTGCTTCTAAAGTAAATCAAGTTGCTGAAATCGGAGACCTTGCTTTGACACGTGATATAATCCAAGAAATTCAAACCGATTATGCTAATGCCGGGCGTGCGGTACAAGTTCTTGAAATCGGCGGTGGGTTTCAAATGTGCACAAAGCCCGAGTATGGCAGATGGGTGCGTAAACTTTATAATGAAAAGATGTCCACCCGTTTATCTCCTGCAGCATTAGAAACCCTTGCAATTATTGCTTATAAGCAGCCTGTTACAAGGGCGGAAATTGAGCTTATCCGAGGTGTAGATATCAGCGGTCCTCTTGAAAAGCTTTTGGACCGCGGTCTTGTAAAAATAGCCGGTAAGAAAGAAGTCGCAGGCCGCCCTCTTGTTTACGCAACTACCGATCAATTTTTAAGGGTGTTTGGGCTTAATCATTTAAGTGAACTTCCTGATATGAAAACTTATGCCTCAAAGGGCCCTAAAGAAATACAAAGTGATTTGCCTTTTGACCAAATTATGCCGCCTTTCAAAGAAAATATTTTACCTTTGGAAGAAAATGGGGTTACACAAACGGAAAGTGTGCAATCTGATGAACAAACTCCGTTGACTGTAAATCAGGAAAATAAGCAAGAAACAAAAGAACAAAGTGAAGAAGGAGGAATAAAATAATGAATATCGTTTTAGCAGCAAGTGAAGCTTTCCCTTTTTGTAAAACGGGCGGGTTAGCTGATGTAGTCGGTGCAATTACGCAAGAATTTTCCCGTGCGCGCGGTGCAAAAGTTCTGTTAATGCTGCCTTATTACAGAAGGGTAAAAAATACGGCTTCTTTAAAAGCTGTGCCGGGGACTTTTTTAGTACCTGTTGGGGGACATATTGAACCTGCCCGTTTGTTTTACTTAAAATGGGGAAACACTTTGGTATTTTTTATACACTCAAGCAAATATTTTGACCGTCCCGGTTTTTACAATGAACACGGCAAAGATTATGCAGATAATGATGAGCGTTTTATCTTTTTCTCCCGTGCAGTTTTAGAGGCTTGTAAATTTATCGGTTTTAAACCGGATATTGTTCATGCCCACGATTGGCAAACCGGCCTTATCCCGGCTTACCTTGAAACTTTGTACAAAACTGATGCTTATTTTGCCAGAACAAGGAGTATTTTTACCATACATAATATTGCCTATCAAGGTTATTTTCCAAGGGCTACTTTTGATAAAGCCGGTTTTTACGGCCCTGATTTTACCCCTGATAAATTTGAATATTGGGGCGGCATAAGTTTCCTAAAAGCAGGTACGGTTTTTTCTACCAGAGTAACTACTGTAAGCCCGACTTATGCAAAAGAACTTCTGAACGGGCAAAATAGTTTTGGTTTTGAAGGTGTTTTGCGTTCAAAAGGGCCTGCCTTCAGCGGTATTTTAAATGGGCTTGATATAGATGTTTGGGACCCGCAAAGTGATAATTTAATCCCCATGGGTTATGATGAGGAATCTATGCGCGGCAAAATGCTTTGTAAGACTGCTTTACAAAAAGAACTTGGCCTTGAGGTTAATGAAAATATACCTCTTTTTGTGATGGTTTCCCGTCTGACTTATCAAAAGGGTATCGATTTAATTTCCTCTATTGTTCCCGCTTTGGCAGGCAAAGTACAATTTGCTTTTTTGGGTAAAGGTGAGCATAGTGTGGAGCATACTTTAAAGAACCTAGCATCTTCTAATCCTAGTTATATTGCTTTTTGCGGTGCGGTAGATGAAAACTTGGCCCATAAAGTGTATGCTGCAGGGGATTTTTATTTAATGCCTTCCCGTTTTGAGCCATGCGGTTTAAGTCAAATGATAGCCATGCGTTACGGCACTTTGCCAATAGTAACAAAAACAGGCGGGCTTGCCGATACAGTAAAAGGTTTTACGGATAAGGCTTCTGTAAATAAAGCCACAGGTTTCTTTATAGATAATTTTGACCCTAATGCCTTAATTTACACAATTAACCGTGCGCTTGAAATATATTCAAATAAATCAGCTTTTAATAAGATGCGCGGAAATGCAATGATGGAAGACTTTTCTTGGGATAATTCTTCTTCTGCATATTTGAAACTTTATGAAAATGCTTTGAGTTTGGGCGCCAGGTGGTAAAATGGAGCAAGTAAAAAATAATCAAACAATTAAAACAAGACATGGCGCAAAAGCTATAAAGATATTTTTCTTGGTTTTTGCATTGGGTTTATTGCTTCAGATTATTTTATTTTGCCGCGAACGTGCAAATTTTGCGCTTGATTTAATCAGGGATGATTTTAAAATTGCCGTTGTTTTAAAAAATGCCACACCTAAACAAGCAAAAAACTTTTCTTCAAAATTATACTTTTTGCCGGAAGTCAGTGAGGTTAAAATGCTTGGTGAAGACGATATAAAAGCTTATTTAAAACAAGGTAATTCCGGTTTAAACTTACAGGCTTTTTTACCTAAAGGTGCTTTGCCTCATTTTTATGAAATTAAACTTTCCAAGACAGCTTTTTTAAACCCAAGTGCATGGGCCCAGCAATATATTGCACCTATGAGTGAAGATGCCCAAGCTTATTTTCAGGAACAGGAAAGTGCCATAGCACTTTATCTGCTTGGGCTAATTAAAACCATAGATATTGTCTTAGTGGCGGTGGCTTTTGCGTTATTTGCCTTAGGTTTTTTTATAGAAGTAAAATACTTATCTGTTTCGGTAACCGAACGTTTTAATGCGGTGGGCTCATCGGTTTTTGCTTATGCTTTTGCTTTTGGGTTTATGTATGTTTTGCTTACCTTTTTAAAGATGCTGCCTTTAAGCCCTTATAACCCTTTTACCTTACAGCAAATAGGGTGCTTTTTATTCTGTCTTTTGTTTGGCAGGAGTTTGGCTAAATGGGGAAAGTTCTAATAACTGTTTTTTGCTTTTTATTTTGTTTTGGAAGAGCCTATTGCGCTACTTCCAATGAAGATTTACAGGGTATAAGAGAAAAGGCCTCTTTAAAAGAAAAACAACTTAAAGAGTATCAGGAAAAACAAAAAAAACTTGAGCAAGAACTTAAAAATCTCACACAAAAAGAAAAGCAAGCTGGCCAGGAAACGGAAAAGATAAAAAGTAATTTAGTGGAAGTAAAAACTAAAACATCTTCCTTGCAAAGCCGCCGGGAAATAATGCAAAACACTCTGCCTATGTGGCAGACTTTGATGCAGGAAACTTTAACAGCAACTATAGTAGAAAATATTTTGCAGTCTGATTTTTATACAGATAAAACCGTATCAACAAATCTCCTGTTGAATTCTTTACTTGACGTAAAAGCAGGCTATTATAAAAATTTGCAAAAATCTTTAGAACAAAATGAAAAAGACTTAAAATTAACCGAGCAGGAAAAAGAAAATTTACTTTCCCAGCAGTCTGCGCTTGAAGCTGAGCAGGAAAAACTTGTAGCTACCCACAAAAATAAGGAAAAAGATTTAACGACTGCAAGAGAAAAATTAAAACAGGCAAAACAAGAGCTTAATGAACTTAAAAACAGTGCAGTGCAAATGGAAAAACTTTTAAAACAGGCAGAAAAGCAACGCGTTGCGGCGGAAAAGAAACAAGGCGTAAAGCAAAAAACTGTTGTAACTAAAGATTTAAGTATATCTAAAAAATCTCTACCTTGGCCGCTTAACGGGCAAGTTATAAGCCGTTTCGGCAAAGAATATAATAAGCAATTAAAAACCTGGATATTCAGGGATGGTATAAAGATATCCGCTTTTGCCGGTACACCTGTTAAAGCGGTGGAGGGTGGCAAAGTTATATTTGCAGGTGCCTTCCGTTCCTACGGGCAAGTGGTTATTATTGACCATGGGCAAGGTTTCTTTACGATATACGGTTTTTTGAAGGAAATTAAGGCCTATGTCGGCCAAGTTGTAAAAAGCGGAACTGTTATCGGCACTTGCGGGCATGATACGCAAGGAACTGCCATGGGGCAAGGTAAAGCAGCTTTATATTTTGAAGTCCGCTCCGGTACGCAAGCATTAGATCCTCTTATTTATTTAAAAGCAAAATAGGTCTTTGGGGTCTTTTAATATAGGACTAAAGACTCTTTAAATCACGCATAATGTTAACTATAATTATCTTAAGAGGTAATAAATGAAAATACTAAATAAGACAATCAGTTTAACAATGGCGGTAATTATGATGATTACCGCAACGCCTGTTTTACAAGCCGCAGATTTTGCTGCAAGTTTGGACAAACAGCAATTTAATGAACTTAAACGGCAAATAAGTTCTTCTGTTACTGCAGAAATTGCTAAAGTAAAGCCAATAATTTATGAAGGTATCCCCGATGTTAAAACCATAAAAGAACGCTATGCAACATCACGCAAAAATTATGAACAAAATTTGCAAGAATTTTCAAAACAAAATATAGAACCTGATGTGGAAGAATATGAAAGATATGTTGAATTTTTAAAAGAAGAAGCCAAACAAAGAATAAAAACAGACAGCAGATATGACGGCTTTAAAACTCAAAAAGAAAAAGAACAGGTAGCTTTTTATACAGTTTTATTAGAGGAAATTAAAAAGTCAGATGAAGAAAGAAGCCTTTATTACTCATATATTGTAGGTGATATCTGTGGAGGATTGATAATCGGTATGATTTTAGCATATATGGCAAATGAAATGGGTGCAGGTATGACCGGTATTCTTATATCCGGTGCTATTGCCGGAGCAATTTCTATGTTTCTTATGTTTTTATTTGCAAGCCCGTCAAAACCAGTGTTTAATCCTTCTTTATTTTCTGAAGAGTTAATAGCAGCTTTTCTTGTTAACCCTTTTTCAAATTTAGCTTTGTTTAATAAAAGGGCAAGTGACTCAGAAATGTTTTATAATAAAAGTGCAGATTGTGCACAACTTTTATACGATGCGGTAGATATTGAATATTATATTTCACTTAATCCCAGTATAGAAAATATGAAAGCCCGTTTATATACTCAAACAATAGATTGGCACGACTTAACTACTGAGGCTAGGGCTGATTATATCCATAATTTAGCCGAACGCTTAAGAGCGGAAGCAAATTAGTATACATTTATTCTCAAAATACCCGTACTATATGAAGTGCGGGTATTTTGCTTTTACCTCAAATTTGTTAAAATGTATAGTAGAGGTCTTAATAGAGGTGCAATATGAAAAGAAAAGTAAATAAATATGTTATTTTTATAATTGCTGCATTTTTTGTGGGCAGTTTGTTCCCTTTTGCTTATTCAGGGGTAGACAGCGGGCTTGACCAGCTCAAAATCATGGTTGATGTAATGGCAAAAATTGAAGATAGTTACGTGGAAGAAACCCAGCCCAAAGAATTAATCACCAATGCCTTATACGGTATGGTAAATAATTTAGATGAATTTTCCGAATTTATAAATATTACAAATACAAAACGTATCAAAGAAGAAACCCGCGGGGAATTTGGCGGTCTGGGTATACGCTTAATCGGTAAAGAAGGGGAGCTTTTTGTAGTTACGCCTTTGCCGGACAGCCCGGCCTATAAAGCAGGTATTGAACCGGGGGATGAAATCATCCAAATAGATGATAAACTTATAAAAGATATTTCTTCCAATGATGCAATAGATATGATGCGTGGTACCGTCGGTGAAAAAGTTACCCTTATCATCAAACGCAAAGATAAAAAGGGCAAAGAAATAACCAAAAAATTTACTTTGAAAAAGGCAAGAATTATCCCGCAAATTGTATATCCGAAAATGCTTGAAAATAATATCGGCTACATTTATATTGAAGATTTTTCCGGTCACACGGTTGCTGATGTAAAAAATGCTTTGGAAAACCTTAAAAAACAAGGTATGGAAAGCCTTATTTTGGACCTCCGTTTTAACCCGGGGGGGACTTTAGACAGCGCTATTGATTTAGCCAAAATGTTCATCGGGGAAAATAAACTTATCGTTTATACTAAAGGTAGAAAAGAGGCTTATTTTAAAGAATATAAAAGCGGTGATAAGGCTTTGTATCCGGATTTACCTATTGCACCCTTGAAGATGGCTCTGCTTTAAAACTGACAGTAGCGAAATATTATACGCCTTTAGGACGTATGATACACAGAAATTTTAAAAAGAAAGGCCCTAATACCGGTGGAATACTCCCTGATATCGTGATAGATTTTGATTTAGCTACCTCAAAATCCGCTATGCTGCAAAGAACTACAATGATTTATTCACCTTCTAAAAAAACAGCTAATACTGAAGGGAAAGAAATTAAAGATGAACAATTAAACCGCGCTGTTGAAATTTTAAAAGCGCGCAAAGTTTTGGGTGCTTTGAATATTGATGAAATTAAGGCCCAGGATGCCAAAGAGGAAAAAGCAAAAGAGGCTTAGTGTGCAAAGCAGTTATATTTTAGCAATTGAAACGACTTGTGATGAAACTTCCGCTTCCGTCTTAAAAGATGGGAGGGAGTTGCTTTCAAATGTCATTTACACACAAATTGATTTGCATAAAAAATATGCCGGTGTCGTGCCTGAACTTGCAAGCCGTGCGCATGCCGCAAAAGTAGCAAGCGTTGTAAGCACTGCTTTAAAAGAAAAACAAATTATACCGACAACTATTGCTTTTGCAAACGGCCCCGGTTTACCGGGCGGGCTTTTGGTGGGGCGTGTTGCGGCAGAAACTTTAGGTGCTTTATATAATGTCCCTGTTATTGGTGTCAACCATTTGGAAGGCCATCTTTATGCGGCTGAATTTGAGGGTAATTTAGTAAATAAACCGCTTGAATTCCCTTTAATTTCTTTAATAGTTTCAGGTGGGCATACGGAACTTTGGAAAGTTAGTGGTTACGGTAAATATAAACTTCTTGGTAAAACGCGTGATGATGCCGCAGGTGAAGCTTTTGATAAAGTTGCTAAATTGCTAAAATTGCCTTATCCCGGCGGGCCTCAAGTTTCGGCCTTGGCTTTGAAGGGGAAACTCGGTGCAATTAAATTTCCTAGGCCTTTTATGAAAGGAAATTTTGAATTTTCTTTTAGCGGAATTAAAACGGCAGTAAGTTATTATTTGAGGGATCATAAAGATTATAATCCTGCAGATATCTGCTTAGCTTTTGAAGAGGCTGTTACAGATACTTTGGTCTACAAAACTTTGAGTGCCGCTAAAAAATACGGTATAAAAAATATAGTTATTGGCGGCGGGGTTTGTGCAAATAAAAAATTACAAAATAAAATGACGGACGAAGGCAAAAAACTCGGTTACAAGGTGTGTTTTGCAGGTCGGGGGTTAACCTCTGATAATGCCGCCATGCTTGCTTTATGTGCTTTTCATAAGATAAATTATGCTAAAATAAATAAAAGTATAAAAATAAACCCAAATATGCCTTTAAGGAGTTGGATAAGTAAATGATTTTTTGGATGCTTCCCGACAGCGGGTTAGAAACTTCAGAAGTTATGGAGGAAATCTTAAAAGATTTCCGCCAACAACACCCTGATATAAATTTGGAAGTACAGGTAATCAACAGGCGCGCTTTGTGGAATAAGATTTTCACCTTAAAACATGATATTGGTAAAGAAGGTTGCCCTGATTTAATGGCCTTCCCTCATTATTGGACTTCTATTTTAGCAACGGCCCGCTTGCTTGAACCTTTACATAAATTTGATAAAGATATTAATGTTTCCCAAGTGCTTGATCCTCTTCGTTCTCACTGTTTTTTAAATGATACGAAAGAAATTTATTCTTTACCTTGGTGGCTTGATATTACTGCCCTGCATTATCGGGAAGACCATTTAAAAGCAATTACGGATAAACCGGAAGAAGCCCTTTCTACTTGGCAGGGTTTGCTAGATATTTGTAAAGAACTTAGGCATTATTTTAATGATGTTGATGATTATTACCCCCTGCAAAACAGTGATTGGCGCGGTTCCCTTTCCCACAGATGTGTCTTGCCCTGTTTATGGAGCAAGGGGGCTTATTTATTTTCAAAAGATTTGGAACATTCAGGCCTAAGCAACACCGCTTTCCAGGAAGGTATGCAAA
The DNA here is from genome assembly GCA_902787065.1 of uncultured Elusimicrobium sp. Lineage (GTDB taxonomy): Bacteria > Elusimicrobiota > Elusimicrobia > Elusimicrobiales > Elusimicrobiaceae > Proelusimicrobium. Next base: position 2,286 of record CADAFA010000007.1, on the reverse strand, counting down.
GTTTTATTGATTTGGCTCTCAAAGGTTATATGCCGATTTTAAGGGAACGCAGTTCAATCGGTAATATTTCCGCAGGCAAATCAAGTTTGATTATTACGCGCAGGCAAAATATTTCTATGTTTGAGGGCGCAAAATTTAAAGTCCAAACTTTACCAATACCGAGAACAGGGGTCCAATATGTAAACTATTTAGGTGCTATAAACCTAGGTATTTTAAGAAAAAGCAAAGAAAATAAAAATGCTTATACTTTGTTAAAATGGCTTACTAAACCGGAAACGCAAATAGCTTATGCCTCTAAAATAGAAGCCTTTCCTTCCTTTGACGGTGCTTTTGAAAATTTTCTTTTGGCTTCACCTGAAAGGGTGCGTAAATATACAAATATTATAGCCTCAGCCCGCACCTTGCCAAATCATATAGTTACAGGTGCGGTAATGGAAATTATGGCTAATTTAATGGGTGCAGTTTCAAGCGCAATTTTGATGCGCAAATATACACCGCAGCTTTTAAAACAAGAACTCAAAAAGGCGGATAGAGATGTACAGGAAATACTCCGCCTTTATAAGGATTAATATGGAAACAAATAAAAGAACCGCTTTGCTTTATTCTTTTTACCAGGCACTTTCCAAACATTTCGGGGATGTATTTTCTTTGCTTTCAAATGCTATGCCTTTGATAGAAGATTATATCGGTGCAGACAGGGTTTTTTACTATGATTGGGTTAATAAAAAGTCAGTTTTGTCCCTTAAAATAATGAGTGAAGGCAAAAAATCTTACAGTTTACAAGAAGATATTTTTGTTGATAAAGATTCGCCTGAAACTATAAAACTTTTACAAGATGGTATTATAGACAGTCCTTCGCTTGATTATCCTGCCGTATATGTTTTACTTAAATGGCGAAGTCCTCAAAATAGTATTAAGACGATAAAAAGCGGCAAAACGATGTCAGATTCTTTAGGTGTTTTGCGTATTGAAAGGCTTAAAAAGAATACCCCTTTTACACAAGATGAAAAGGAGGTTTTAATTGAACTTGCCAGGGAACTGTCTTCGCGCATAAATTTAACCGAAGTTGATATGTACCACAGCGCGCAATTAAAACGCGCTGAGGCTATGAATAAATTAACAACGGTTTTCGCGACCTCCCTACGTTTAAGTGATAGTTTACAGGAAATACTTTTGAGTATTCAAGATACTTTTAGATTTGACAGAACTTCTTTATATTTATGTGACCCTAAAACTAATGAAATAACAGAAGGTTATTCAGTAGATTTATCCGGTGAGTTTAAGACTTTGGAAATAAGGGAAAATATTAAAAAAGAGCTTACAGATGAGGCTTCGAATTCCGATATCCGCCTGATGATACCCCTTTCAGTTCAGGGTAAAAATTTGGGTTTTATGTGTTTTGATAATGTTCTTTCCAGAAAGCCGATAAAGAAGGAAGAAGTTTTATCTTTAAAACAATTTTCCCAGCAAATTGCTTTGGCTATTGATAATGCTCGCTTGTTTGAAAAAGTGCAGGAACTTTCCAATTATGATGATTTAACAGGCCTAGCTTTAAGACGGTTTTTTAAAGAAAATTTAGCGCAGGAAGTTTACCGTTCAAAACGGTTTAACTTAATGTTTTCTTTAATACTTTTAGATATTGACCACTTTAAACAAATCAATGATACTTATGGGCATCTTTTTGGTGATGCCGCTTTAAAAGCAGTCAGTAATGTTATAAAAAGCAGTTTGCGCCAAACCGATATTCCTTGCCGCTACGGCGGGGATGAAATGGTTATCCTCCTTCCGCGTACTTCAGGGGAAGAAGCAAGGCATATTTCCGCCCGTCTTTTAAAGAGGGTTAAGGAAATTGAAATACCTTCCAATCTAAGCGGCGGTAAAGATGTTAAACTTTCCATCAGCCAGGGTATAGCGGTTTACCCGACAGACAGCGAAGATGTAGATGAACTGTTTAAGTGTGCTGATGATGCCCTGTATCATGTTAAGCAAGGCGGCCGCGGGTTTTATACTTTATATGAGGAAATCCGCAAGAAATAAGACTTTTATTTAACGTGTTATTGTTCCGCACTGTGTTTTCAAACGCGCAAAACGCGCTTGCATATTTAAGCCCTTTTTTATTTTTATCTTCCTAGAGTACCGAGAGTCGCTACGCTCCCATTCTTCTCTGTACACGTCGTCAGATAAAAATAAAAAATCATCTTAAATCTGCATCGCGGCGCGAAATTATTCTTGCACGCTACGGATCTGAACCCTGAAATTTTTGTGAACTTTCCTCAAAAATACTTG
>CADAFA010000006.1 GCA_902787065.1 uncultured Elusimicrobium sp. | reverse complement strand
TTTTTCAGTAAAATATAAATTATCCATAGATTCTGGTTGTACCAATAATTGAGACATCCAATAAGAAAGAATTTCAGGCCCAGGTAAATTCGTAACAAATTGGGCAAATCCTAACGGGGATAAGCATAAAGTAAAAAGTAAAGCACTTACTAATTTCTTCATATACACTCCTTTCATTCTACTAAAATTATAAAATTTGTATGTTATTAATGCAAGGGTATTAAGACCCACTAAATATTACCCAAAAGACCTATATAACAAAAGCCCCCACCGTAAAAGCAGGGGCTTAATATTAAACGTAAGTCAAGGAATTACATCATTCCCATTCCGCCCATACCGCCCATCGGGGGCATTGCTGGTGTATCTTTCTTTTCAGGTTTATCTGCGATTAAGGCTTCAGTTAAAAGCACAGTGGAGGCTATTGATGCGGCATTTTCCAAAGCGGTTCTTACCACTTTTGCCGGGTCAACAACACCTGCTTTTAATAAGTCTTCATAAGTATCTGTATCGGCATTAAAACCTTCATTACCTTTTAAGTTGCGGACTCTTTCCACAACAACGCTGCCGTCTAAACCGGAGTTTTCGGCAATTTGGCGCAAAGGTGCAGTTAAGGCTTTTTTAACAATATTGATACCTGTTTGTTCGTCCTCACTTTCGCCTTTTAAACCTTCCAAAGCTTTTTCACAGCGAACTAACGCAACACCGCCACCGGGGACTAATCCTTCTTCAACACCGGCTTTAGTTGCGTTTTTAGCATCTTCAACTTTTGCTTTTTTGGCTTTAAGTTCGGTTTCTGTGGCAGCACCGACATTGATTACTGCTACACCGCCGGAAAGTTTTGCCAAGCGTTCCTGAAGTTTTTCTTTATCATAATCAGAGGTTGAAAGTTCAATTTGTTTTCTGATTTGAGCTGCACGTTCTTCAACAGCTTTTTTGCTACCGCCGCCATGTACGATGGTTGTGCTTTCTTTATCGATGATAACGCGTTTTGCTTTACCGAGCATTTCAAGAGTTGCATTTTCAAGTTTTAAACCACGTTCTTCGCTGATTACTTCCCCCCCTGTTAAAGCAGCAATATCGGCAAGCATTTCTTTACGTCTGTCGCCAAAGCCTGGGGCTTTAACTGCACAACCTTTTAAAGTTCCGCGCAAGCGGTTTACAACTAAAGTTGCAAGGGCTTCACCGTCAACATCTTCGGCGATAATTAGGAATTGGCGCCCGCCTTGTACGATTTTTTCCAAAACGGGTAAAAGTTCGTTCATGGAAGAAATCTTTTTATCTGTAATAATAACGGCACAATCTTCCAAAACACATTCCATACGTTCTGAATCTGTTACGAAATAAGGTGAAATATAACCGCGGTCAAATTGCATACCTTCAACAACTTCCAAAGTGGTATTTGCGGTTTTACCTTCTTCAACAGTAATAACACCTTCGTAACCGACTTTTTCCATAGCTTCAGCAATTAAATCTCCGATAACTTTATCATTAGCGGAAATTGTGGCAATTTGTGCTTTTTCCTGTTTTGTTTTAACAGGATGCTGCATTTTTTTAAGTTGTTCTTTAACAGCTTCAACTGCTTTTTCAATACCGCGTTTAACTAAAGTTGGGTTTGCTCCGGAAGTAATATTTTTAATACCTTCAGATAATAAGGCATTTGCAAGAACTGTTGCGGTTGTTGTACCGTCACCGGCAACATCATTTGTTTTTGAGGCAACTTCACGGATGAGTTGCGCACCCATATTTTCAAATTTATCTTCAAGTTCAATATCTTTTGCAATGGTCACACCATCGTCAATAATGAGGGGTGAACCAAATTTCTTTTCAAGAACTACACTTCTGCCGCGGGGGCCAAGGGTAACCTTAACCGCATCGGCTACTTTTGTAATACCCGCTTTCATTTTTGCACGGGCTGTTTCAGAAAATACAATTTGTTTTGGCATATATTTAATCTCCTAACCTAAAATACCGTAAATATCATCTTGATGCATAATAATATATTTTTCATCATCAATTTTAATTTCACTGCCGGCATATTTGCCGTAAAGAACAATATCCCCGACTTTTACATCCATCGGTAAACGTTCCCCTTTTTTATTTAAAGCGCCTTTACCTGCTGCAACAACTTCCCCTTGCATAGGTTTTTCTTTTGCACTGTCAGGGATAATAATCCCGCCTTTAACAACTTCTTTAGGTTCGGCAGGTTTTATAAGAACCCTGTCACCTAAAGGTTTAAGTTTAATTGCCATACTGCCTCCTGTTAACATATTTTAATTCTTTGGTTTAGGCTGTTTTATTTTTGGCAGCCACAACCTTACACTGCTAATTAAAGCATTATTTTTGATAATTGTCAATCCCCTTGTTTGAGTGCTAATTATTTTTACGACTCAAACAAGGGGATTTAATAAGTATTTTTATTTTATTTAAACAGGCTTTTTATATAGCTTACAAAAGATTTTTCTTGCTTTTGGCAAACTTTTACAATAACACAAGAGGTGTTATCTTTACCATCTTTTTTAGCGGAAGTTTGAACTATCTTCTTGCATAATTCCGTAGGTTTTAAATTAGATTTTAAAAAGTCTAAAATTTCCTCATCACTTATGCCTTTATTCACTCCGTCGGAACATAGAACATAAACATCCTCTACTTGAGGTTTTATGTTTATTATATCGCACTTAATTTCTTGTTTAAGACCTAAAGCTTTCATTAATATATTTTGTATACGTGATCTTTCAGCTGCTTCTTTGGTCATATTACCCAAAGCAACTTGTTGCTGGACATAAGAATGATCAGTAGTTATCTGGGATAAAACACCATTACGATATAAATATACTCTACTGTCCCCTATGTGAACTATGGCGGCATTATCCTCATCCTCTATACATATGGCACTCAAAGTTGTTCCCATACCACTTCTTTTAACATTTTCAGTGGCTAAAGTATATACTCTGTAATTAGCTAAAGAAGATGCATATAAAAGTTTACGTCCCAGAGGAGAATAAGATGTCTCATAATCTTTAGGTAAAACAATTTTCTTGTCTTTTAAATCAGTCAAAGTTTGTTCCAAAATATTGACAGCTAAATTGCTTGCAATTTCACCGGCATTATGCCCCCCCATACCGTCAGCAACAGCTCCCAGACAAAGGTCAGGGGAAATTAAAATTGAATCTTCATTTTTTTCTCTTATCTTTCCTATATCGGTATAAGAAGCGAGTTCTATATCAAATTCCATTTTTCCTCTCTATATACCAGCATTTTAATTATAAACATAAATATACCATACATTACACCCATTATCAGAATAAAAAAGAACATATTTTCTGTTTTATAGTAATGTTTGAATTTAACAAAAGCTTCCGTTAAAGCAAAATTCCATATAAGAGATTCTATCCTTTCCTTATTTTCCGGAGAATAATTTTTCTTTAGACGTTCTATAAAAACTTTTCTCCTGTCAAAAGGATTTAAATCATTTAAATCACTGTAAAATTGACTTGTCTGGAAATCAGAAGATCTGTTACTATCTAACAATTTAATTGCCTCTTCAGATAAACCTTCCTTATCCGGTTGATATTCTGCTATTTTTTGTGAAGGCATTTTATCCATTATTGCATAAGCACTACCGGTTCCTTGATAGAGCCAAACAGAAATAATAGCAAAAACAAATATTACCATAGTAGCCATTCGGATTATAAAACTGTCTCTCATAAAAGGCATAACGGTGAGGGCTATAAATGTAAAAACTAAAGAATAAAGCATAGTAGTAAGCATGTCCCCGGAAATAAATTCTTGCGGTGCAAAAAACTTGTATAAAGCTATAAGAGATAAGGCAAAAAGTATAACCGTAACAACACGGAAGTAAAAAGGCAGAATATCATAATCATCTAATGCTATAGCCATAAAAACAAATAGGAAAGTCAAAACAGGTAAATAAGAAAATGCCGTAAACCCTGCTATAGAAGAACCTAAAGAAGCTAAACCAGCCACTCCGAATAGATAGGAAAAAAATGATAATAATAAAGCATACATAGAAATTCCTTTTAACAATTCAGTTCCGCTAAGCATAACCATAGCAATGATATAAACTAAACAAATTATACCCCAGACAACTTGCCCCGAAGCAAAAGAAGAATGCCAAGGCTTAATAAAATATGCTAAAAACCCTGTACTTTCCCCTATTGAAGGTGAACATATTGTTCCTAACTTTAAGAAACAAACAACCCCAACTATTAATATTATCGTGGCAATTATTGTATTAAAGAAAGCTTTCAATAAAAAGCTATTTTTACTTAAAGAAAAGGCCCCTGCCGGATCAATGGAATTATTAGTTATAGCAGTAAGTTTTTTTAATTCTTTTTTTCTATCTTTTATATAAGAATCTGTTTTAGTATTTCCTAAACCAGAAACTGATTCTAAAGACATCATCTGGACCGATTTGTCTTCTTCCGGTTCTTCTTTCCCAGAAGTTTTATTATCAACATCTTTATTAATATCGGCAAGAGTAGGAAGTACCATTTTCTTATTTTGGGATGCTTGCGCATTGGCCCTAGGTGATTCTTTAATATCATCCTTACCGATAGTAAAACCAACTTCATCATCAATATTTATATTTTTAGCGGTACTTAGAAGTTCATCAGCCCGACCTTTTTGGAAAAAAGCTAAAGTATCGGCTGCACTTTGAAAACGGTCATCAGGATTCTTAGCCATTAATTTTTGTATTGCCTGCCAAATCCATGGAGGAATACTTTTACGGTATTGATTAATATCAGGCAAAGGGGAGTTAATATGTTTTTGTATAATTTCCATGGAATTTTTACCGGTAAAAGGATATTTCCCGGTTAATACATAAAACATGCTAGCTCCAAGAGAATATAAATCAGCTCTTACATCTATTTCCTTACCTGAGGCCTGCTCAGGAGATAAGAAATAAGCCGTCCCTGCAAGTTCGGTAGTTTTTGTAAAGCCTTTTTCTTGATCAACTTTTTTGGCTATACCAAAATCTACAATTTTTGGCTTTAAATCTTTTGTTATCAAAATATTTGAAGGTTTAATATCCCTATGAACAATACCCTTCTGATGGGCTGCCTGTAATCCTTTTAAAACCCCCATAAAAGTGTCTACTATAAACCCTATAGGCAAATTGGGTTTTTTTCTTACTATATAGGAAAGAGGTTCCCCATCTATAAAGGACATTACTATAAAATATAGTCCTTTTTCTTTCCCGACATTGTAAACTTGAACAATATTTTGGTGATCAAGCTCTGCAACAGCCCTTGCCTCTGTCAAAAATAAACCTACAGCCTTCTTATCTGTTGCTAAAGAAGGACTTAAAATTTTTACACACACAATACGGTCCAAAGCTTTGTGTTTAGCTTTAAAAACTGTACCCATGCCCCCTTGGCTTATCTTTTCCAAAATTACGCAACCGGATATTTCTTGGCCGATTAAACTTAATTCCTGTTTTGCATCCGGTGAAGTATTGGAAACAGATTCCGCATTTTGATTATTTTCCATATAAAAACCCCATATTTATTATCTTAAATTTATTTACTTTCAGCAAAATAGGCTGCTGTCTTTGTAAAAAGTTCTTTTTATCAGGTAAAGCATTAATGGTTTGGGAAACTTTATCTATCATTTCAGGGGAAAGAGTAATACCGGCTTTAGTCGGGCCTGTATAAGTTTCGGATTTTAAATATTTCCTTACTGAAATATATTTATGGCCTTTAAAAGAATCAACGGAAACCCTTATTTCCGCCCCTTCATCAACGGGCAAAACTCCTATAACCTGCAAAATTTCAAATGTTGTATTTGGCATAATATTCTCCTTATTTAAAATAATTTTCCTATAGTTGACGCAACACCTTTCTTTAAACCATCTTTTACACCAGAAGCCGTATTTGTGGAAGCCTTAACACCGCCCTTAAGTATATTTACAGGCACATTAGCAATAGATGTTACCGTCGAAAGAATATCAACGGAGTATTTCGGATCATTCATTGTACCTTTAATTTTTAGTACCACAGGTTTAAAACCTGAACCCGTGGTAACTTTACCTAAATGAGTGTTAACTTTCATGTCAAGTTGCTCTGATACTAAATTTATTGTCCCACTAGCTTTAACTGTAAGTAAATTGCTTATTAAAGTTGATTTATCTAAATTTATCAACCCGTCTTTAATTGTATAAACACCTTCTATCTGGCTATAAGTAATTTTGTTATTTTTACCAAGGCTTATCTTTTCTAATTTCGCCACGGAAAATACTTTTTGTATAACTTTTATTACAGAAAATGTTGCCTTCATAATTTTTGAAGAATTCATTATCTTGTTAATATCTCTTATTTCCCCGTCGGAAGAATTAAAAGATAAACTACCTTGTAAATTGCTTAAATCATTGGCAAAGTTTTTAAGGTCAGCCTTTAAAACTAAGTCTTTTGCCGTCAGAACATTATTTGCCACTTCTTTTACGGTAATATCTGTTTTTATATTGTAGGTACCGAAATCGGCTCTCGCCTGTTTTGGGGTATTTTCTTTAACTTCTGCTTCCGGGGAATCAGTAAAAAATTCGTCAAAATTGATATCGTCCAAAGTGTACCTATCCAAATTAAGCATAAAATTGATATTTATAGGTTTTGAAGGCTGGGTATAAGCCAAGGAAGTTACGAATTTAGAATCGTCATAACTTCCGCTCATCGTGTTTGTCTTTACATCTGTTATTGAATTAATTGTAATCTCGCCGTTAAAATTTTTAAGTTTTTTGGCAAGTATTATAGCACCGAGGTTTTTTAAAGAAATCTTTCCTTTAATTTTTGGATCAGGTTTTGCGGACACAGTTTTTATATTACCAGAAATTATTCCTTCTGGGGCAATTTCTTTTAACATTTCTTTGGCACTTTTATAAATATCCGTAAGAGATAAATAGAGATTTGTTTTTACATCATAAGTTAAATTTTCGGAGGCAAAATCTACATTGGCCTCATTTTTAATGTAAGAATTACCCAAAACTATATCTGCGCGGTTAATAACAGCTGTGCCTTTTTCTAAATCTGCATTTGCTTTAATTACCAAATCTGCCGCAGGTAAGGCAAAAACGGGCAAATCCATAGGTGTAACGGAAGTAATAATTTTATCGTCTACTCCTTCTATTCTTCCTTCCAAATTAAGTACGGGTTTTGTTAAGTCTTTCATCTTGCCTTTAAAGACCATTTTGGCTTCTTTATAGGCTAAAACCAAAGGGTTTATGTCAATATAAACTTTATCTAAATTTAAATTTTCTAAATCTGCCCTGCCTTGTAAATTAAAGATTACAGGGTCAAGTTTTATATCGTCCATTTCCAAAGAAGTTTGAAGATTTATGTTAAAAGAAAATAAATCGTCCAAAGAAAATTTTTGTATACCGATATTTAAATCATTAATATCAAAATTTATCTTTGTTTGTTTATCTTCGTAGCAAAAAGAAGAATTTTCCAAATTTATATTTTCAGCAAAAACAGCCATTCCTGAGGAAGAACTTCCTGAATTTTCTGTTTCTGCAGTTTGCGTTCCACTTGAAATAAAATTGTCAAAATTAAATTTACCGTCCTCATTTTTTATAACATTTACTTTGACTTCTTTTAAAAGTAATTGTTGAATACGTACTTTACCTCTTAACAAAGGCAAGATTTCAAGTTTTACAACTAATTTCCCGGCTTGTGCAAAGGTACCGTTTTTAAAGGTTCCTTCTTCTGAGATTCTAAACTTATTTACATTAATGCCAAGCAAAACTAAAGATGCATCTTCAAAATCAATTTCACGGTTATAATTTTCTTTTACGTATTTTTTTACAGCGGTTTTTATTTCATTTGTAGGGAAGAAGAAATACAAAGTTCCCCCCCCTATAATAATTAAACCGAGGAAGATATAAACAAATATTTTGATAATTTTAATCAATTTTTTCATTATTTTCTTCTACGACTTCTGCTTCAATAGTATCTTTTTTATTGAATTTTGTATTTTTAAAAAATCTGAATTTTTCTAAATCAGGGGACATTTTATTTAATACATAAACCAAAAATAGCAAATCATCTGCAGCCCCTAAGCCAAAAACTGCTATAAGAGGATCAGGTATCAAATCAAACGGAATAAAAGCATATACTAAAAATATAACAATCCAAATTAAACTTCTCTTCGGGAAAGGATACTTTCCGCAGCAGGCATAAAAAAACATTAAGGCGGCATCTTTTACATCGCGCCATAATTTTATAGGGTTTACAGTAAATTTTTGCTTGTTTTCTTTTTCATTTCCCATATATATAATTATATAATGATATATATTAGTTTGTCAAATAAAAAACCGCTTGTATGTTTTAGCACACAAACGGTTTTGTTTTCATAGATTATTTTTAATCTGTTATAAAGTACCGATTCCAAAATCAGCCATACCAATTTGTTTGTTTAAGTTATTAAGAATATTTTGTTCCACATCGCCGTTTATTTCTTGCTCTTGTGCTTTTCGTACATCCTTTAAAAGTTCGTCTGCCGCATAAACATCAGACGCAAGTTGAACTAAATTTAAAGTATAAACAGGGTCAGTTTCCACAAATCTCTGTGAATTCGGGTTCGTAAAAAATGCAAATTTTTCTTTAATATTTGCCGTACCGTCTTCTATCTTTTTGCCGATAGTTGCAAGTTCCCTATTTGATATCGTATAACCGGAATTAAAATGATTATCCGCCGCTACATCCGTTATATAAACCGCGGTTGCAATTGCACCTAAACCTGCTAAAACCCAAAAACCTTTGGTGATACTTTTGCTTACATATCTTTTTGTAGGTCTATCAAGTTTTCCAAAGTCTTCCACAAAGGTCTTAGAACCTTTTTGTAAATCGGTTAATTCATTAACATATTCTGTGCGTTCGGCAAGGCTCATACCTTTTAATTCCCTTGTTAAACTTACTGCCGGGTAGAACTTAACATCCTTTATTTTAGTACCAAATTCAGTTAAATATAACCTTATATTTTTAACAAGTGTTGCCAGCGGGACATCACCATCCATTGCTTCTAAAGTTAGTTTTATGCCGGCTTTTTCTTTAGGTAACATACCGTTCTTATAAGCATATTCCATAACGTCTTCCGGGTTAACTCCGTTATAGAAAAAGTCTTTTACTTTTTTATATAAAGTGTGTTCCAAATCTTGTATTTCTGCAAATTTATTACCTGATATATCAGTATTAAACCTATTAAGTAAATAATCAGTACAATTATTCCATTCTTTTACTTGTTTGCTTGTTAAAATCTCCGTGTAGGTCTTACCTTCCGCTGTAAAAAATTCATACCTATTATTTATGTCTTCAATATTATTTATTATTTTTTCCAACTTATCAAAAATTAGCTCATCTTCTTTTGCTAAAACAGGAGAAAATGTCGGCATTTTAGGTTGTCCGTCTGTATATTGATATGCAAATCTTTCTATTACTTCTTTAGATGATTCTCCGTTTAAATAGTTAAAAAAATTTATTTCATTCTCCGCGTAATTGCTGACATATATATCCTTTAGTTTTTGTAATGATAATTTATATTTTGATATAAAATCATATTTATTAAGATGGTATGTAGTTCTGATAGGAACTTTACTTTCCAAAATTAATTTTTGCATATCTTGCAACTCTTCAATTCCATTTTTAATAGTTATTTTTTTTACTCCTAATTTTTCTGATAATTCTGAAGTAAAAAGCAATTCGTCCGGTATTTTCTGAGAAAAAATCTGAGTACCGGGTATTAATAATAAAACACCAAGCATTAAGCAAAAGTTTTTTCCGAGATACATAATAATTTTCTTCATTTTGTTCTCCCTAATCTAAGATATTAAAATTTTATAAAAAAGCAATAACTACAACAAGGGCCTTAAGACCTATTTAAAATTAGGCCTTTCGGATAGTATCAAAATAAGAATTAAGCGGTAAGATGCTCAAAATTAGATTTACTTACTTTTAATCTGCCCATTTTTTATAGTGGAAATACTTGAAACAGAACTATATGATAAAGAATAAGAAGTTAGATAATTTAAAAAACTGTCTTGCATTGCAATTATCGGGCCGAATTTTCCCTTAAAATTATTTATAAAAAAGCAAAAAACTATATCTTTACCGTTTTTGTCTTTTGTATATCCGGCAATAGTACGGGCCTTATCTAATAATCCTGTTTTTAAAAGTGTTTTGTTTGCAAAATCCTTTTTAGCAACTCTTACACCGAAAAAGCCTTTCTCTGCCGGATTACCGGCAACAACTAAACTATCTTTAAAATCTTTTGCATAAGGTTTCGTTAAAATTTTTTCAAGTAAAGTGACTGTTGCTTGGCAAGAAACATTACTTGAATAAGAGAGGCCGCTTGCATCATATATATCAAAATCTTCTTCTGGAACACCAATATTAATTAAAGCGTCCTTCATTTTTTTAAGGCCGTCTTTTGCGCTTCCGTCACCGCCACTGTAAGCACTGATATCCCTAAGCAAAACTCCTGCATATAAATTATCACTTTTTTTATTTGTATGTTTTACAAGTTCTTTAACAGTTGGGGAAAGATGAGTAAAAATCAATTCCTTTTTATCATAATTTTCCCCCTTCTTTACTTCCGCTTTACCCAAAACTTTAAGGCCTGAATTTTGCAAACTTTTCAAAAAACTTTCAACCGCAAATTGGGCAGGATTTGGCAAAGCGGCATTAATTTCCGTTTCCTTTTCCGATTCAGGCAAAACACCGTTTAAGTTTATAATATTGCTTACAGGCTCAAAAGTTGCATAAACATCTTCCCTTTTAATTTCTGAGGAAACATAAACCTCACTTCTAAATTCCAAGTTTTTGATTTTCGGCTCTGTAAAAAGCGGAATAATATTTGTATCCCCCGCTTTTGCCGGCGGAAAAACGATTTTATATTTATTATTTGCGATACTTAAAGCATCTGCTTTGGGGGCAAAATAATTGCCTATATTTTTAAAACTGGCGCGCCACGGAAGTTGCATACCGCTAAACAAATAATTATCTGCATAAATATTGCCCTTTATTTGATTTATTCCTTTTTTCTTAAGCGCTTTTGCCCAAAAGGGAAATAATTCTTTATAATCAGGTTTACCTTCAAAATCTTTACTACCGAAAGACGGGTCCCCAGCGCCAAGTAAATAAATATCACCTTCAAAAGTTTTACCTTTTATTTTGCCGTCTAAATAAACTTTTGTTTCAAAGGTTTTATCAGAACCTAAAATTTCCAAAGCGGAAGCAGTTGTAAAAAGTTTTAAAACACTTGCGGGAACAAGTAAAACATTTTTATTTTTTGCGACAATATCTTTCCCCCCGACATACTTTGCATAAATGCTATATACAGTATTATTTAAAGCAGGGGAATTTTCCAAATCGAGCAAAAAATTAACCCCGCTTTCTTGTTTGGAAAAAGCACTCACAAACAAACAACTTAAAAGCAGGGTTAAAATTAAACGGCGCATTTTATTTCTTAAGCGGCAAAATTTCATCAATTATGCCGTAGGCTTTTGCTTCCTCGGCAGACATATAATAATTGCGTTCACTGTCTTGCCTGATTTTTTCTTTAGACTGCCCTGTATGATGGGCTAAAATGTCAAGCAAATGCTCCTTGTTTTCACGCAGTTCTTTAGCCTCAATTTCTATATCGGTAACTTGGCCTGATAACCCACCCCAAATTAAAGGTTGGTGTATCATAATCCTCGCATGCGGTAACGCATAACGTTTGCCTTTTGAACCGGCTGCAAGAAGTACAGCACCGAAACTCATAGCCTGCCCCATACAAATTGTGGTAATAGGGGCTTTAATATACTGCATGGTATCATAAATTGCAAGACCTGCAGTTACAACACCACCTGGGGAATTAATATATAAATTGATTGAACGGGAAGAATCTTCAGCATCCAAATACAAAAGTTGCGCAATAATGATATTGGCAATTTCAGTGCCAATTTCCCCTTGCGGCCCTCCGACAAAAATAATTCTGTCTTTTAAAAGACGGGAATAAATATCATAAATATTATTTTTTTCTACTATGGTAGGTATCATAAATTCTCCTAAAAAACTGATTTCCAAGAACGTTTTGTAAATCTCATAGTTACACGCCTATTACAAGCACGGCCTTCAGGTGTATCTACTGATGTTATGGGTTTCCTGCTGCCATGCCCGAAAGTTTTGATAGATTCAGATATTACTCCTCTGGATACTAAATAATCTTTTATAGCAGAAGTTCTTGCCCCGGATAACCAGTCATTATATTCATTACTACCGACAGGATCAGTATATCCCTCTATAACTAGCTTTATCTTTCTATCGGAATTTAAAACTTCCGCTACTTTATCTAAAATGTCATAGGAACCAGTTTTGATAGCTGTACTATCAAACTCAAACTCAATGCTGGGAATATTATTACTTTCAAACATTTCTTTAGGAGTTTGCTTTGCCCATTTACTTTCATTTTTTCTCATGGGGCATAAGGCACTATTAGTTAGTTTTTCTTCTTCGTCGTAGTTACGGGTTTTATCTCGCCCGACACAAGCATTTAATAGTAACAACGTAATCAATGGAAAAAGTAATTTTTTCATAAATTCTCCCATACAATAATCATAGATATTATAGCATAAGTTTTATTTTTTTGCTTTTAAAGCAGCTTTAACTAAACCGTCAAACAAAGGGTGAGGGTTCATAGGGCTGCTCTTAAATTCCGGGTGGAATTGTACCGCAATAAAGAACGGATGGTTTTTATATTCCACAATTTCCGGTAAAGTATTTTTGTGCCAACCTGTAATATGCAAACCGACTGTTTCCAATTTGCTGGCAAATTCAGGGTTATATTCATAACGGTGGCGGTGGCGTTCTTCAATAAGGTTTTTCTTATATAATCTATGTGCCAAAGAACCCTTTTCCAAATTACAAGGATAATTACCAAGCCTCATTGTTCCACCTAACATTTTTACCTTCTTTTGTTCTTCCATCATAGATATTACAGGATGTTTAGTCTTAGGGTTAAGTTCGGTTGAATCGGCATCACTAAAACCGGCCAAACTGCGGGCTGCTTCGATAACTGTACATTGCATACCCAAACAAATGCCTAAAAACGGAATTTTATTTTCACGAGCATATTTTACGGTTTTAATTTTTCCTTCCACACCACGTTTACCGAAACCTCCGGGAACGATAATACCTTGCACACCTTTTAAAACAGCAGGTATACTGTCTGTTTGGGTATTAACATATTTAATTCTTACTTTTACTCCATTAGACATACCTGCTAAATTTAAAGATTCCGCAACAGACTTATAGGCATCATGCAACTCGGCATATTTACCGGCGATAGCAATAGTGATTTCCTTGCTTTGTTTCGCGGCTTTTTTAACAAAATTAAACCATTTACCGTCGTTTTTCTTTTTAGGTTTTAAACCTAAACGTTTGATTATAAGGTCTGTTAAATGTTGTTGCTCAAAATTCTCAGGTAGCAAATAGATTGAAGGTACGTCCCTTGCTTCAATTACTGCTTCAACGGGAACACTACAGAAAAGGGAAATTTTCCTTTTCATATTTTGCGGTATTTCATGTTCTGAACGACAAATCAAGACATCCGGCTCAAGCCCGATTTCACGCAGTTTTGTGACGGAATGCTGTGTTGGCTTCGTTTTAAGTTCGCCGGCACTTGCAATATAAGGAATTAATGTCGCATGTACGCACATGACATTTGCCCAACCGCGTTCAAGTTTAAATTGGCGGGCTGCTTCAATAAACGGCAGACTTTCCATATCACCTACTGTTCCGCCGATTTCAATTAGTGTAACATCATAATCTTTTTCAAAAGGAATAAATCTAGATTTAATTTCATTAGTAACATGCGGTATTACTTGCACAGTCGTGCCATTATAATCCCCCCTTCTTTCACGATCAATTACCGTTTGATAAATTGAGCCAGCGGTATTTGTGTTATGGCGCGTCATCTCAACTCCTAAAAAGCGTTCATAGGTGCCAAGGTCCAAATCAGCTTCCGCACCGTCTTTTGTAACATAAACTTCCCCGTGTTGGTAAGGGCTTAAAGTACCGGGATCGACATTAATATAAGGGTCACATTTAACCATGTTGACTTTTAAACCGCGCAACTGCAAAAGTTTTGCGATACTTGAACCGGAAATACCTTTCCCGAGTGAACTAACAACACCACCTGTAACAAAAATAAACTTTGACATATTCTCCTACCTTATTTTTTTGTGATTTTTTTAGCATAAGCCCTGGCTTTAATTAAGTCTGTCGGGGTATCAATAGCAGGGCCTGCCTTTTCAATTAAAATTGATTTGATTATTAAACCATTTTCCAAAGCACGAAGTTGCTCTAATTTTTCCAAATTTTCCAAGGTACTTTTGGGTAATTTAACAAATTTCTTTAAAGCAGCTTCTTTATAGCCGTAAATACCGCAGTGAATATAAAAAGGAACTTTAGAGGTTTCTTTAGTTATTTCCCTCTTAAACGGGATAACGGAACGGGAAAAATAAAGGGCCTGTTTTTTACCTGTTAAAACTGCTTTTACATGGCTTGATTCCAGAACTGTTTTTTCATCTAAGGTAGGGTAACATGCTGTTGAAATATCGGCTTGTTTATCTTTTTTCAAAAGTTTAACGACATTTTTGATTGTAGAGGCTTGAACAAAAGGTTCATCCCCTTGCACGTTTACAATATATTTATAGCTATGTTTTGTCTTTTTATAGGCTTCAAAAACTCTGTCCGTTCCGCTCTGACATTTGGAACTTGTTAAGACTGCTTTTGCATTAAATTTCTTTGCAGCTTCAACTATTTTATCGTTTTCGGTAGCAATTAAAACATCACCTACTTTTGCATTTTTACATGCCGTATAAACCCACTGAATGATTGGTTTACCGTCAATCTCTGCTAAAACTTTAGCAGGTAAACGCGTTGAACTGTAACGTGCTGGGATAACAATTAAAGTATCTTTCATTTATTTAAAACTCCTTTTATTTCGTCAGTTGTAACTGTGGCTGTACCAAGTTTAGCAACTACTAAACCTGCTGCCTCATTAGCAATAAAAGCTGCATCTTTTAAACTTGCTTTGCAAGCTAAAGCAAGGGTTAAAACGGATATAACCGTATCGCCGGCACCGGTGACATCAAAGACTTCTTTTGCCGTTGCTTTAATAGTGGTAATTTTGGGGTTTTTGCCTTTTTCAAACAAACTCATACCTTGTGCACTGCGTGTAATTAAAATTGAGTCCGCTTTTAAAGTTTTTAATATTTTTTTACCTAAATTTAATATTGATTCCTCATCTTTTTTAGGCGGAAGCCCCATCCCTTCCCAAGCCTCTTTCATATTCGGTGTCATGCAGGTAATATTTTTGTATTTTAAGAAATTATCAATTTTTGGATCTACGCAAACCGGAATATTTTTTGCACGGCAGGCTTTAATGATATCCTGAATATTATGGTCTGAGAGCATACCTTTACCGTAATCTGACATTATTACCCCTTTTGCCGTTTTTAAAGCTTCTTTAAAATTAGTAAGGCACTCTGCACCGACTTTCTTATTTATATGGGACTTAGATTCCCTATCAACCCTTACAACCTGTTGGCGCTCTGCAATAATGCGCACTTTTTGGGTAGTCGGGCGGGTTGCATCAATAACCATTTTGCTGACATCAGTACCTTTATTTTCTAAAAATTGTTTTAAAATTATACCGTTTGCATCATCCCCTAAAACAGAAATTACCTTCGGTTTTGCCCCTAAAACTGCTAAATTAACTGCCACATTCCCAGCACCGCCGGCAACAAAATCTTCCTGCTCAACATTTACCACAGGCACCGGTGCTTCCGGCGAAATACGGCTGACACTTCCTTTTATAAAGTGGTCAAGCATAACATCGCCGATAACTATAATTTCTTTACCTTTAAATTTATCTATTAAAGTATTATATTTTTTTAATTCTGAGGTATTCATAAATCCCCCCCTTTTTTATAAGAGTATAATTCTGCTTTAACCGAACCTATAAAAACTTCCACCGCCATTTTTACGGGCAGGCGGTATTCATCGTCAGTTAGCCAAACTTTTAAACTTCTTCCTTTAACAACAAAAATGCTTTCCCCGTTTACCATTGGTTCAAGGACTATACAATTAAAAGTACCTGCTTTGGTTTTAACTTTTTCTTTACCGTGAACAATTACTTTCAGGGGATATTGCTTGTTTACATTAACTATATCAAAATAAATGGTATCTTGCAAAGGGATTTTAGGGTTTCTGACGTAATATAAAGCACTTAAAACATCAAGTACTTCGGTTCCTGTAAAAGGTGTGGTATATTTGTAAAGTTCGCCTTTTCTGTTTTGTTTATACATATCGTAAATATTTTTTTTGTAATCAAAATTTAACCACTCATCCCGTTTATAAGAGCCTTCCCTTATACTTTGCCAATAACCCAAAGATTTTGATAAATCTGTTTTTATCCAGGACATATTTATATCCCGCACCTTAAACATTTTATCTATTACAGAGTAGGATTTTGCAATCGTCTCAATTTGATAAGTATACTCTTTACCGTTATATAAAATTTTATCAGCTTTAATTGTGGCTTCCCCGGCGGTAACAAAAGCCCAAGAAATTTTATAATTTAATTCTTCCCCAAACCAAAGGGGTGTAGTCCCTTCCGGAGTATAAGTTGAAACCTGCATAAAATACCAAGGGTGGGTTAAACGTCCATCATCGGTTTTTAAAATCTCTTTTGGCGGGTTCTCCGGATCAAGTTTAATTTCCGTATTAATCATTTCTTGTTTTGGTGTTTCGGAAATTTCTTGTTTTATCTCTTCTTGGGTGATTGGTTTTGTTTCTGTTTTAGGTGAGGTTTTGATTGGTTTTGTTTCTTTTTGGGGCTCTTTTTTTACTTCGGGTTGGGTGATAGTTTCTTCCACCTTAAATTCTTGCGCGGCAATTTGTTGATCCTCTTTTTGTATTTCTTGGCTTGGTATTTCTTTTCGCCCTGTTTTACAGGCATAAATAAAAGCAAAACAGAAAAGTATCAATAAAAATTTCTTCATAATTGCCCTTTGCTTAAAATATAATTTGCAGCGCCCCTTAAATCTGCACAATGTTTAAAATTTTTAAGTTCTTTTTTATATTTCTGCGCTTGCTTTCTACCGTTACCGGTTAAAACCAAAATACCTTCCACCCCTATATTTTTGGCAAATTCCACATCACTTTTTTTATCGCCAATCATAAAACATCTTTTAGGGTTCAGTTTATACCCTTTAATAATTTGTATACCCATTTTAGGCAAAGGTTTGCGGCAGCTACAATTTTCACTCGGGGCATGAGGGCAATAAGCAATCCCTTCAACTTGCACTCCTTTTAATTTTTTAAGCATTGATGCCATTACTTCAAGCATGGTGTCTTCATCAAAATAACCGCGCCCGATACCTGATTGATTTGAAACAATAAACAATTTATACCCGGCTTTATAAAGTTTTTTTAACCCTGTTAAAGTGTTTTTGTAAAGGATAACTTTTTTAGGATCCGCCAAATAAACACCGGGCTTTTCAAAAATTACAGTACCATCCCTATCCAGAAAAACGGCTTTATCTTGTTTTAAACTTTTAGTTACCACGTATTTCCCCTTTTTCCATTTCGGCGAGAACCTCTGCCTCTCTTTTCCATCTGTTATGCGCCCATAACCAATCGGCTGGATATTGCAAAATATCTTCTTCAAGTTCTTTTTTAAGAACCTTTGTGTAATCATATAAAACTTCGGTAGAATAAGGTACCTTTGGGGGTTGAATAGTTTTGGTACATCTAGCCACAATTTGTTTACCTTCACGATAAACGGAAATATGATAAATCGGTAACCCTATTTTTAAAGAAAGTACAGCCGGCAAAGGTGAGACTTCTGCCGGCCTGTTTAAAAAATTCATATAGAGTTTGGAAGAACCGACGCTTTGATCAGCCAAAATTGCGACCAAAGCACCGCGTTTCAAAGCACGAAAAGCGGCAAAAAACGGGTTATAGGAACTTATCAAAGTACTGCCGAAAATACTTCTAAGTTTAGTAATATAATCATTCACGTATTTGTTGTTTTGAGGGTAAGCAACAAATGCCATTTTTTTGGCTTTTATGGCAGTTGCAAGCCCTAAAAATTCCCAATTTGCAAAATGCCCTAAAAGTAAAATCCCCCCCTTACCGTTAGCATTATCTTGAAAAAATTGTTCACAATTCTCAAAACGTATTCTTTTGAGTATTTTTTCTTTAGGTAATTTTATTGCTTTAGCGAATTCCGTCACAATACGCCCAATATTAGCCCAAGACTCTTTGGCAATATGCTCGCACTCTTTTTTAGATTTATTTGGAAAAGCTTTTTGAATGTCACTAACACTTCTCTTGTAGCGGTTAGGCATGATTTTAGTAAGGGTAACCCCCATAAACTCCCCAAATTTGATGAGGAGATTTTCCGGCATTAAGCCCAAAATAAAAATTAAAAACCTGAGCCCCAGGTACTGAACGTAGTGGCAAAATTTCTTCATACTATATTATACAATAAATAGCGCGCGCGGGTGACGCGAATGATTATTAATTAAATTTTCCGGTCAATATTCTTTTAAGTGTTGTTATTGTTTCATCTTTTGGGGAAAGTTCTAAAACAGTTTTGCAATCAGTGATGGCTTTTTCGGTTTCCTTTGTACGTATATAAAAATATATTCTGTTGATATACTTATGAATATTCTTCTTATCTTTATTTATAGCTTGGGTATAAAATTTTTCCGCTTCTTTAATTAAACCATTCCTTTCACAAATACCTGCCATATCAAAACAAATGTAATGGGTAGGTATTATGCTTTTATAGTCTTCAATAGCTTTTTGGTATTGTTT
Organism: uncultured Elusimicrobium sp.; assembly: GCA_902787065.1. Lineage (GTDB taxonomy): Bacteria > Elusimicrobiota > Elusimicrobia > Elusimicrobiales > Elusimicrobiaceae > Proelusimicrobium. The sequence goes on along the minus strand of CADAFA010000006.1, from coordinate 5,502 downwards.
AGTTTTCTCGTATAAAAAAGCTCTGTAAATATAAAATTCTTTTACATAAGGATATTTTCTTATTAATTCACTAAACTCTTTTATTTTCTCTTTCATTTCTTTTTTCATAATCCCCTCCAAAATTTAGCCAATAAAAAACGGCTGATACTTTACTGCCTATCTGAGTGTCAACAAAGCAACAGCCGTGATTTACCATAAAAAGGTAAATACTCGACACACATAAGCCGTCGCTTCAGTGTGCCTAGTTTGGCTGTTTCTGAACTCAGATAGGGTTTTATTTTAAAACACCTCCGTATTCTTCATACGGATTCAAAAACAGAAATTTTATTAGGGGCTTTAGCCCTACATTAACAAAAAAACCTCTAAGTTTAGTATAGCATTTTTTTATAAAAAATTATTTGTTAAAACTTTCCAACTCGGCTTTAAGATATTTCCCCGTATAGCTCGGGCTTTGCGCAACTTGCGGAACTGAGCCTTCCGCCACGATATAACCGCCCTTATCCCCCCCTTCGGGGCCAAGGTCAATTATCCAATCAGCGGTTTTAATTATATCCATATTATGCTCAATTACCAAAACGGTATTGCCTTGGTCGCTCAAACGGTGCAAAACTTTTAACAACTTATCAATATCGGCAAAATGTAAGCCGGTTGTGGGCTCATCTAAAATATAAAGAGTGTCCCCAGTTGCACGACGAGAAAGTTCATCTGCGAGTTTAACCCTTTGCGCTTCGCCGCCTGATAAAGTGGTGGCACTTTGACCTAGTTTAATGTAACCAAGACCGACATCTTGCAAAGTTTTTAAAGTCTTTTTAATTTTCGGAATATCTTGGAAAAAATCAACAGCCTGGTCAACGGTCATTTCAAGAACATCAGAGATATTTTTACCTTTAAATTTGACGGAAAGGGTATCTTCATTAAATCTTTTACCGTCGCATTCTTCACACTTAACATAAATATCAGGTAAAAATTGCATTTGTATTTTTATAATACCGTCGCCCTCGCACTTTTCGCAACGGCCGCCTTTGATATTGAAACTAAAGCGTCCGGCTTTATAACCGCGCCTTTTGGCCTCGGGCATTTGTGCAAAAAGTTCGCGTATTGCGGTAAACACGCCTGTATAAGTTGCCGGGTTTGAGCGCGGCGTTTTGCCAATCGGGGTTTGGTCTACAATAATTACCTTATTTATATGTTCAAGCCCTTTAATATCTTTATGTACGCCGGGTTGCTCTTTAGAACCGTAAAACTTTTTGGCAAGAGCATTGTATAAAACATTATGCACTAAAGTTGATTTACCTGAGCCTGAAACACCCGTCACACAAACAAATAAACCAAGCGGAATTTTGACATCAATATTTTTTAAATTAAATTGTTTTGCCCCACGCACTTCAAGCCATTTTTTTGACGGTTTTTTAGGGTTTAAATTCGGCATAATTTGTTTTATTCCGTTTAAATAGGCCGCAGTTATTGAATTTTTATTTTTAATAAATTCTTTAAAACTACCTTCAGCAACAATTTGCCCGCCGTTTGCACCGGCAGCAGGGCCAAGTTCAACAAGATGATCCGCCGCAAGCATAGTGTCTTTATCATGTTCTACTATAATTAAAGTATTACCAAGGTCGCGGAGTTTTTTTAGTGTTTCAATAAGCCTTTCATTGTCGCGGGAGTGCAAACCTATCGTAGGTTCATCAAGCACATAAAGAACACCCGTTAAACCACTGCCGATTTGCGTTGCAAGGTGTATGCGTTGAGCCTCGCCTCCGGAAAGGGTTTGCGATTTCCTATTCAAAGTTAAATAAGAAAGCCCAACGCTGTTTAAAAAACCAAGGCGGGCGCGAATCTCTTTTAAAACTTGTTTTGCGATAAGTTCTTCGCGCTCGGTTAATTTTAAATTATTTATAAAATCAAGTGCTTGCCCAACTTGCATTTGTGAAATCTCGGCAATATTTTTGCCATTGATTTTAACGGCAAGGGCCTCTTTATTTAAACGTGCACCATGGCAAACGGGGCACTCTATTTCGCGCATAAATCTTTCATAAACGGCCTCGCGCACAAACTCGCTTTCACTGTCACTATTGCGGCGTTTTAAATTATTGATTACGCCTTCAAAATGGGCATCATTACCTGTCCAGGAAACTTTATAATCTACATCTTCACCGCCGAATAAAATAATCTCCTGTTCCTTACGGGTTAAATCTTTCCAAGGTTTTGTCATGGATATATGCTGGCGGCGGCAAACGGAAGATAAAATTTCATAATAATAACCTGCCCAGGAATTTTTCCAGCGGTTAGTTTTATTTGTTACAGGGTTACTCCAAGCATAAATTGCCCCTTCTGAAATTGACAGGGTTTTATCGGGTACTACCAAATCTTCGTCAATTTCAATTTTAAGGCCAAGCCCGTTACATTCAGGGCAAGCACCTTGCGGGGCATTAAAGGAAAATAAACGCGGCTCCAAATCGGTAAAACCTATACCGCAATGCGCGCAGGCATTGTTTTCACTATAAGTAAAAGTTTTACCGTTTTCCGAAATACGCACTAAACCTTTTGAATATTTTGTAGCAAGTTCTAAGGCTTCTGTTAAACGCTCTTTTTCTTCTTCGGAAATGATAATTTCGTCTACAATTAAATCAAGATTATGTTTTTTATAACGGGCCAAAACGGGCGGGTTGGATAAATCATATTCCTCCCCGTTTGCCAAAATTTTTACAAAACCCTCTTTTTTAAGGCGTGCAAAAAGTTCTTCATAAGTTCCTTTTTTACCTTGTACTAAAGGCGCTAAAACCAAAACGGTTTTGCCGGAATATCTTTTTAAAATATCTTCGCAAATTGCCTGCAAAGAATATTGTTCAACAGGCCTACCGCATTCTGGACAATAACGTTTACCGATACGCGCAAAAAGCAAACGCAGATAATCATAAATTTCCGTAACGGTTGCAACAGTTGAACGCGGGTTGCGGGCAGGGGCCCGTTGTTCTATGGAAATAGCAGGCGATAAGCCTTCAATTAAATCAACATCAGGCTTTTGCATTAAATCTAAAAATTGTCTGGCATAAGCTGACATGCTTTCCACATAACGCCTTTGCCCTTCCGCGTAAATTGTGTCAAAGGCAAGGGAGCTCTTGCCTGACCCCGATAAACCCGTCATTACCACCATTTTCCCCCTAGGTAACTTAAGGGTAACGTTTTTTAAATTATTTGTTCTTGCACCTGAAATTAAAATATTTTCCATAACAAACCTCTAATTAAATTATATAATTTATGAAAGGGAGTTTTATGAACACCATAAAAAAACATATTTGGGTTATTGTAAGTTGCCTTATTTCCGTATCCGCTTTAGTATGGTTTATTTATAACGGAAAAGATAATTTCCTCAAAATTTGGCGCGAAGTTAATACCTTTTATTTAATCTTATCAATGCTCGCCTCTGCAATCATTTATCTTTTTATGGGTATGTCACTCTGGGAAACTTTAAAACTTTTGGGCCGCAAAATAAGTGTTGGCGCTTGCATAAGCATAGCATTCGTGTCTACAACCGTAAATTATTTAGTTTCAACTATGGGCGTAAGCGGTTTTGCTTTACGGGCTCACCTGCTTGGCAAACGCGGAATACCCCTAGGCATCAGCGTTATGGCAAGCATTGTTATAACCGTACTTTTATATGTAGTTTTATTTGCAATTATTTTGCAGGGCACTTTACTTTTAGTGCTGTCAAGCGGAATGTCAAGGGAGCAAATAATAAGAAATTTTATAGCGGTTATCTGCATAGCTTTAGTAGGGGCCGCTATAACCGCGTTTTTCTTTAATAGCGAATTCCGCTACAAGGGCCTGCGCAAAATGTTTATGTACACAAATAAGGTAATCTATAAACTTTTCGGTGCCTTAATACCAAAAAATAATTTTTCCGCATTTACCACACAGCTTGATAACGGTATAAAAACCATACACAAAAATAAAAGCAAAATGACCGCTACTATTTTATATGTATGCGGGGATTGGGTTTTTACTATTTTAATTTTATACCTTGCATTTTTGGCAGTCGGTGTTAAAATAGGTATCGGCATATTACTTGCGGGTTTTGCAGTCGGTATGGCAACAACTTTGATACCTGTTTTGCCCGGTGGTATAGGTGCTATGGAAATTGCCATGGCAACAGTATTTTCCCAAGCAGGTATTGATTGGGACACCGCTTTAATGGCTGCTTTAATTTACCGTTTTGTTTATTATATTATCCCCGGTATTATCAGTATTTTTGTTTATTGGGGTTTAAAGCTATCAGAACCGCAGCCTATGCGTAAAAACAGAACAAAAGAATATCTTGAAAGGCAATCAAACAAGGCGGCATAAATGGCAAAAATAATTTTAATTGAAGATTCTAAAACTTTAGCACAAGTATTAAAACCGGCCCTTGAACTTAAAGGGCATAAAGTCTTGTGGGTTAATGACGGCCGTGGGGCGATTTTTGAAATTAAAAAATTTAAACCGCAAATCATTTTGCTTGATTTAATGCTGCCGCATGTAAACGGTTTTGAAATTTGCCAAGCGGTAAAAAGCGATATGGCTTTAATGAAAATACCTGTTATAATAATGTCCACTTTAACAGCGCAAGAAGATCAGGAACGCGCGCAAAATGCCGGCGCGGACCATTTCATTTCAAAACCGTACGACTTAAAACAAACTTTAGCGGAAATTTTGAAATTTATACCAAAGGAAGAAAAATGAATTTTAGAATAATAAGAAACGAACAAGTTATAACCGATTCGGATTTGGCTATTTCTTTAGATTTACTGCCAAAAAGTTTTATTTCTTTTTTTAAAAGGAATATTTCCGTTTTCCCGCAAGAAACTTATTTTCAATTAACTGAAGAAGAAAAACAAGATTTGGTAAAAAATTATTGCATCACACATGCCGAACGTTTGCGCTATGCAAAACGCTTACCTTATGTTTTTACTCCAAGCGGTGTAATGCTTTGCGTTTTTCTATTAAAAAAATGCAAAAAAGCCGCTGAACTTCGTGCCAAATTACTTACTTTAAACACTCAAGAAAATATCATAAATATTCTTAAATAAAAATTTTAATCTTAAAATTTAGCTTTTTTATTTTTACGCAGATCGACGTAACTTGCTTTTTTTTTTTTTTCTGTATAATATGCTTATAAGTTAACAAAAACGCTATAAAATAAAATACGGAGAATTAATATATGAATAAAAAAGCTTTTACTTTACTTGAACTTTTAGTGGTTATAATTATTATAGGAATTTTAGCTGCAATTGCTTTGCCGCAATATCAGCTTTCAGTTGATAAAGCGGACTTTGCTAAAATGCAAGAACAAGCAAAAGCAATTGTGGAAGCATATAAACATTACTATTTAATAAACGGTAAAACAACAAAAAATTTTGATGATTTATATCTTGAATTTCCTAATGCTGAAAAATATAAACGAACTCCGTACAGTTGTATTACACTGCAAGATATGTTTTGCTGCATGTCAAAAGGAAGTGAAGA
>CADAFA010000005.1:31339-33459 GCA_902787065.1 uncultured Elusimicrobium sp. | reverse complement strand
AACATTTAACAAATTACGGGGAAGGTTTAAATTTAACTTATGCGGTTAAAGACGGTATAATTTGCCATTGTGGTGAAGATTTTAGAAATAATGCTTTAAAACCCTCTGCCAAACCAAATGATTTGGAAAACATAAAAAACCGCCGCAATTTACCGTCAACTTATGAGGGCTGTATCGTACGTATCGCGGATAAAATCGCTTACTTGGGGCGCGATATTGAAGATGCCGTTCGAACTGAAATTATTACAAAAGAACAGGTGCCGGCAATAATAAAAAAAGAACTTGGCGAAAATAACGGGGAAATTATAAATACTTTAGTTCTTGACTTAATTGAAAATTCAAAAAATAAAGACTGTTTAGGGTTTTCCGATGAAAAATTTGAAATAATTACTGTGCTTAAAGAATTCAATTACAAAAATATTTACGGGCATCCAAAGCTTACGCAACAACGAAATATTTTATTTAATGCTATCGGGAATCTGTTTGATTATTATTTGGAACTGTTTAAAAAATATGGATTCACTGATGCTTATAAACAACCTGAACTTAAAGAAAGTGCTAAAAAATTCGGCAGATATTTACAGGCTATGCAACCGATATATTCCAAAGAAAATACCGATGCAAAAACCATTGTTACCGATTATATTGCCGGTATGACAGACTTGTTTGCACAGGATAATATTCAAGATGCACTTGGCCTAAAAGTTAATTTTGATTATTAGCGTAGAATTTTATTTTACCTAAACAACAAAGCCCACTCTTTTGAGTGGGCTTTGTTGCGGGGACTGGATTTGAACCAGTGATCTCAAGGTTATGGGCCTTGCGAGATACCAGGCTTCTCTACCCCGCAGAATTATTATAGCATTTTAAGAATATTAGTGTCAAAAAATCCGCCAGAATATCTTAAATTTTAAACACTAATATTCGCTCTAAAAAGTAATACATACAACTTTTACTTAAACGAAAAAAATGCTATCCTTTACTTATATTTCATACGGAGATTAAAATGCAAAATATAAACTCAAAATCTTTACTTGAAAAATACGCCCCCGTTAATAATATCTGTTTAATGATTCTAGCCGCTACAGCAGTAACTGCTATGCTTGTTTATGCAAAGGTGGTATTGCTGCCTTTTATGTTAGCGGTATTTATTTCCATGGTATCAAAAACTATTGCTAATTGGTTAAATAAAAAGTTCAAATTATCAAAAGCGATTTCACTTGCAGTTATTTTATTTTTATTTATAGGGTTTTTATTTTTGTCCGTTTTATTTATATCAAGCTCAATAGAAAGCTTTATAAGAAGTGCAGATATTTATTCCCAAAAACTCACTTCTGCGCTTGATTGGCTGATTGGTACTTTACAAAAAATGGGTGTTAAAGCAGACGAGGCTTTACTAATGGAATATGCACGGGAAATACCTGTCATGAACATGATTCAAAAAATGGGCAGCAATATATTTTCCTTGTTTACCAACGCTTTTTTGGTAGCCCTATTTTTAGTATTTATGTTTATGGGAAGGCAACAGACTTCAAGCCCTTTTATCGTTTCCGTAGAAAGAAATATTTCCTTTTACTTGATTGTTAAAATTGCCGTATCAATAATGGCAGCCTTTTGTGTATGGATTGTTTTATCTTTACTTAAGACGGAACTTGCCTCAATGTTTGCTTTGCTGACTTTTTTATTAAATTTTATTCCAAATATCGGGCCGAGTATTGCTACCGTACTTCCTCTGCCCGTATTATTTTTACAATATGGTTTTGATTGGCATTTAATTTTGGCTTTGATTTTAGTAACAGCTGTACACTTCATTGTCGGCAATGTTTTGGAAACAAAATGGCTTGGTAAAAGCATGGACTTGAACCCCCTTGTTGTTGTAGGCAGTTTGATTTTTTGGGCCTTAGTTTGGGGCATAATGGGCGCTTTGCTTGCTGTGCCTTTAACAGTAATTTTAAAAATGATTTTAGAAAAATCTGAAAATACAAAACCGCTTGCTGATTTTATGTCCGGAACAAAAAAAGTTAAATAATTCTACAAAAACTTTCTTGAATTAATTATTTATTTTTTATTTTTCTCGTCGAGGGGTTTAAATTCCTCTTGACAAGCTTTTTTTTTTTTTT
>CADAFA010000005.1:0-31325 GCA_902787065.1 uncultured Elusimicrobium sp. | reverse complement strand
ATATAGTATATAGCTAAATTAAAAATGCTGTATAAATAAAATTTGGAGAGTTAATATATGAATAAAAAAGCTTTTACTTTACTTGAACTTTTGGTTGTAGTTTTAATTATAGGCATTTTAGCGGCAATTGCTTTGCCGCAGTATAAAAAAGCGGTTTTAAAAAGTAGGTTTGCGACAATCAAAAATATGACGCGTGCAATATATGAGGCCGAACAAAGATATTATTTAGCACATGGCAGTTATACAAAAAATAGAAATGACCTTGATATAAATGTTGATACCAATACTTGTTCTATCAATGCTCCATATAGTTATATTTTATGCTCTTTAAAAGATAAAAACAATAACTTCATATTACAGTATATAGTTATACCGCAAACACAACAAAGAAGATGTGATGCTTGGCCTGGGGATGAAAATTCTATAACAAATCAAATATGTAAAATAGAGACAGGAAAAAACACACCATATCAACAATGCGGTCCTTATTGTATGTATTATTATTAACCTACAAAAAACTTTTGCCGGTTAATGTCGGTGGAATTTTGAGCCAGGTTGCAGCACTTTGGCCAAGGTCGGCATAAGTATCACGTGCTCCAATAAATTCCGGTTTAATGTTTTTCCCAAAAACAATTACAGGTACATTTTCGCGCGTATGATCACTACCCTTATAAGTAGGATCGCAACCATGGTCTGCTGTTATAAAAACAATATCGTCATCTTTTAAAATTGCGGCAAGTTCGGGTAAACGACTGTCAAAATATTCAAGGCCTTGTGCATAACCTTTTATGTCGCGCCTATGGCCCCAAACCATATCAAAATCAACAAAATTGGTAAAAACAATGCTGCCGTCCGGCGCGGTTTTAACTTCTTCTAAAGTTGTATTAAAAAGTTCTTCAAGACCGCTTGCTTTAACTGCTTTTGTTATACCTTGATGCGCATAAATATCAGCAATTTTACCGATAGATATTACTTGCCGCCCATTATCTTTTGCAATATCAAGCAAAGTTTTATTTGGCGGCTTAACGGAATAATCATGCCTGTTTTTTGTGCGAACAAAACCGCCTTTTCCGTCGTCTTCAAAGGGGCGTGCAATAACACGCGCGATATTATAAGGTTTTAAATGTTTGAAAGCAATTTCGCAAAGTTTATAAAGGCGGTCTAGGCCAAAATGTTTTTCATGTGCGGCAATTTGGAAAACACTGTCTGCCGAAGTATAGCAAATGGGTTTCCCTGTTCTAATATGCTCCGCACCAAGTTCGTTTATTATGACAGTTCCCGACGCCGCTTTATTGCCCAAAATGCCGGGGAGGTTTGCTTCTTTGCAAATTGCATCAATTAAATTTTGCGGAAAAGAAGGATAATTTGGCGGAAAATAACCCCAATCAAATAATACGGGTACACCTGCCATTTCCCAATGGCCTGAAGAAGTATCTTTACCTTTACTGACTTCACGCATAAAGCCATATTTTGAAGGTAAATTTATTTTTGCTTGGCTTAATTTGCCGGCAGGGATTTCAATGCCACAACTTGCTTGCCCTGCTTTAAGTAAACCAAGTGCGGCCATATTCGGTACATTTAGACCGCCGTTTTTTTGTGCGATATGCAAGAGTGTATTTGCACCTACGTCGCCGAACGCGGCGGCGTCTTTTGCACCGCCCACGCCAAAACTGTCTAACATTAAGATTATTGCTCTGCCCATAAACTTTCCCCCTACTTCTTTTTGTTTTTAAGTTTGCCGCTTTGTAATTTTTTAACTTTTAATAAGAGTAAAGCCTCTTTGATTTCTTGGTCCGCTTGCTCAAGGTCTATGGCTTTATCATTTTGTAAACGCGCGGACTTTGCTTTTTCAAGTTGCTGGCGCGCGGTTTCTTCGTCAATTTCATCTTGCAAAACTGCGCCTTCGGCAAAAACGCTGACATTATTATTTGCTATTTCCGCAATACCGCCAAGAACGGCAAAAGTTTCAGTTTCTTCCCCTACTTTATAACGTAAAACACCGTATTTTAAAGTTGCAATATACTCCGTATGCCCCGGCAAAATACCAAGTTCACCCTTGCTGGCAGGAAGGACAACAAAATCAACTTCCTTATCTAACACAGGCTTTTGCGGTGTAATAATTTGCAAACGGATTTTTGCCATTAAATCTTTTCTTCCTTTGCTTTTAACTTTTCATAATTTGCAAGTACATCTTCAATGCCGCCGCAGTTGAAGAAGGCTTGCTCGGGAATATAATCATATTTGCCGGCTAAAATATCTTTAAAGCCTTGCACGGTATCTTTTATTTTTACATATTTGCCCGGAACGCCGGTAAACTTTTCCGCCACAAAGAAAGGCTGTGATAAGAACTTTTGAATTTTACGCGCGCGCGCAACGGTGATTTTATCTTCATCGGAAAGTTCATCCATACCCAAGATTGCAATAATATCTTGCAAGTCTTTATACTTTTGCAAAATTTTGCGGACTGCTTGTGCGGTGTCATAATGTTCCTGCCCTAAAATACGGGCATCCAAAATGCGGGAGGTGGAATCAAGAGGATCAACAGCCGGATAAATACCCAAACTTGCAAGTTGCCTTGAAAGAACTGTTGTTGCGTCAAGATGCGTAAAGGTTGAGGCAACACCCGGGTCCGTTAAGTCATCAGCCGGAACATATACCGCTTGTATGGAAGTAATTGAGCCGCGTTTTGTTGATGTAATACGTTCCTGTAAAGCACCGATTTCCGTATTAAGTGTTGGCTGATAACCGACAGCTGAAGGCATACGCCCAAGCAAGGCAGACACTTCGGAATTCGCCAAAACGAACCTAAAAATATTATCAAGGAAAATCAAAACATCTTGGCCTTTTTTGTCCCTAAAATATTCCGCTTGCGTTAAGGCGGTTAAGGCGACTTTGGCCCTAGCCCCTGGTGGCTCGTTCATTTGACCGTAAACCAAAACCGTTTTGTCTAAAACCGAAGAACCATCGGAAAGTTTGCTTTCTTGCATTTCAAGCCATAAATCATTACCTTCGCGGCTACGTTCACCGACACCGCCAAAAACAGAACTGCCGTTATGTTGGCGTGCAACGTTATTGATAAGCTCCATAATAACAACTGTTTTACCGACACCCGCACCGCCAAACAAACCAACTTTACCACCCTTCATATATGGGGCAATTAAGTCAATAACTTTAATGCCTGTTTCAAAAATTTCAGGTGTAGTTTTTTGTTCTTCAAGTGGAGGAGGAGGAGTGTGAATAGAGGCATATTCTTTTGTTTCAATCGGCCCACGATGGTCCTGCGGTTGCCCCAAAACGTTCATTAAACGCCCAAGGCAAGCTTCACCGACAGGCACTTGCAAAGGCGCACCTGTATCAATAACTTCAGCACCGCGGGCAAGCCCGTCTGTTGAAGAAAGGGCAACGGCACGCACAATATTATCCCCAAGTTGTGAAGCGACTTCCGCAACTAAAGTTTTACCGTCCGGGAATTTTATTTCCAAAGCATTTTCTATAGCAGGCAGGGTATTATCAAATTTAACGTCCACCACTGCCCCGATTATTTGAACTACTGTTCCTTTATTCATAAGCAACCTCTAATTATTTAAAGCATTTGCGCCGCCGACAATTTCATTAATCTCATTAGTAATGCCTTCCTGGCGCACTTTGTTTAATTTAACACTTAAATTATCTGCAATTTCCTGTGCATTGTTTGCGGCGGACTCCATAGCATTCATGCGCGCTGCAAGTTCCGCCGCCTGTGATTCAAGCAAAAACCTATAAATATTTGCCCCGATATAACGCGGAAGCAAAGTAATAAGTACTTCCATAATACCAGGCTCAAAAATGAAATTTTGCAAATCATCTTCGCCTTCAATTTCATTAAAATTAAAGGGCAGAAAAGTTTTATTTACAAGTTCTTGCGACGCAACAGATTTAAAATTATTATAAATCAAATCTACTTTGGAAAGATTTTCTTCAAATGTACATTGTTCCAACTTTTCTTTAATAAGTGAAGCATGTACGTATGAAATATGCGGGAAAACATTTATAAGTTCGCAAACAATATGCAAGTTCGGCATTTTTATACGGCGCACAAAATCCGCCCCTTTTTTGCCGATAACAAAAACATATTTTTCCTTATCTTTATTGATTCTTATCCACCTAAGTGCTTCACGCAAGGTAACGGCATTAAAAGCACCGCAAAGGCCTTTGTCCCCTGTAATTAAAAGTAAACCGACTTTATTTTTATCACCCAAACTATTATCAAAATACCTATAATATTTATTTTGCTTGAAGGGATTTTTATCGTCTTGAATATCTTTACGCAAATTATCAATTAAGGAAGCCATCTTCTGCGCAAAAGGCCTGCCGTTAAGCATAGTTTGTTGGGCAGACCTTATACGTGCAGAGGATACCATCTTCATCGTAAGCATCATTTGCTTAGTTGAATTTATGGCCTTAATTTGTTGTTTAATATCGCGTAAACTTTCCATTTATTTCTTTTGCGCCTCTAAATATTTGACGTAATCAGCTATACCTGTTTCCAAAGTATAATCCGGGGTATAACCAAGTTTTTCAGTCGTCAAAGAAATATCCGCCTGTGTTTTGAGTTGGTAAAATGCACTATAAGGATTATCAATATATTCAGGAGGCAAATCTGTTTTAAGTTCCTTATTTAAGCAAGCAACCATATCGTTAAAACTGCGGGCAATACCTGTACCGGCATTATAAACACCGCTTTCTTTGCCGTTATTTAAAGCACACATATTGGCTTTGACAATATCCTTGATATAAACAAAATCTCTTTCCTGCTCGCCCATCTTAAAAATGCGCGGGCGGTGGCCCATCTTCATTTGATTATAGAGGTGGAAAACCATGCTTGCCGTTACACCTGATTTATATGTTTCCCCCGGCCCGTAAACATTAAAGTAACGAAGACCGATAATTTTCATATCATGGTTTTCTTCGGCAAAATCGCGTGCGACATTATCCATAATTGCTTTTGAAAACCCATAAACATTTGCCGGTGTAGGCATTTGGGTAACTTTCATCGGGCAAGGGCTGTTACCGTAGGTTGCTGCTGATGAGGCATAAATAACTTTTTTGATTTCGTGTTCCGCAGCATAATATAAAATATTTTTAAAGGCCTCAACGTTGATTTCCATCATCTTTTTTTGATCGTGGACATTTGTATCTGTTATTGCAGCCTCGTGGAAAATTGCATCATAATAATTGTCTAAAGGAATTTCTTCAAAAATATTTGCAGCTACTACATCACCTTTAAAACCAATTAAGTTCTTAAAACTTGATGTAGAAAAGTCATCAATAATTGTTACTTCATGCCCTTGATTTTGAAGTTCAAAGGCAATATTGCTGCCGACAAACCCGGCGCCGCCGGTTACCAAAAATTTCTTTTTATTTTGCATTATTACTCTCCTTAAAAATAGGCTTTAGTGCTTCTATTGCCTTTTTTAGTTTTTCTTCCGTACCTTCTTCAATAAGGCCGGTTTTTGTGATTTCTTCAATGATGTCTTGATTATTTGCTTTAATATAAGCGAAAAGTTTATTTTGGAACTTGAAAATATCGCTCACTTCAATGCTATCCATATAACCTTTTGTACCTGCATACAAAGATACTACCTGCTCCCAAACTTGCATCGGGCTATATTGCGGTTGTTTTAAGAGTTCGCGCAAACGCTGACCGCGTGAAAGTTGTGCTTGTGATTCTTTATCAAGTTCTGAACCAAACTGGGCAAAACTTTCGAGTTCCTGATACTGTGCAAGGTCAATCCTTAAAGTACCGGAAACTTTACGCATTGCTTTCTTCTGTGCACTGCCGCCAACACGGGAAACGGATAAACCCACATCAATCGCCGGTTTAATACCGGAGCGGAAAAGACGGGTATCCAAATAAATTTGCCCATCGGTAATTGAAATAACATTTGTCGGAATATAAGCGGAAATATCATTGGCCTGTGTTTCAATAATCGGGAGTGCTGTTAAAGAACCGCCGCCGTTTTCCTTGTTTAATTTGCAAGCGCGTTCAAGTAAACGGGAGTGCAAATAAAATACGTCACCGGGGTATGCTTCACGGCCTGGAGGACGTCTTAAAAGCAAGGACATTTGCCTATATGCTTGTGCATGTTTTGAAAGGTCATCATAAATAATCAAAACATCTTTACCTTTCCACATAAAATATTCGCCCATCGCGCAACCGGCATAAGGGGCTGCGTAAAGTAAAGAGGCAGGATCTGATGCACTTGCGGAAACCACTATCGTATATTCCAAAGCGCCGGCATCTTCCAAAGTTTTGACTACCTGCGCTATCGTGCTTTGTTTTTGCCCGATAGCTACATAAATACAAATTACACCGCTTTTTTCTTGTTTTTGATTGATGATAGCATCAATGGCAATAGCGGTTTTACCGGTTTGCCTGTCACCGATAATAAGTTCGCGCTGGCCGCGGCCGATTGGCACCATAGCATCAATAGCTTTAAGGCCTGTTTGCAAAGGCTCTTTAACGGGTTGCCTTTCAACAACACCGGGGGCAATAACTTCCATGGGGCGGGTTTCGGTTGTTTTAATTGCACCGCGCCCGTCAAGCGGTTGGCCTAAAGGATTAACAACGCGCCCGAGTAAAGCTTCCCCAACGGGTATTGAAATAACTTTGCCTGTTCTTGTAACTATATCGCCTTCTTTTACTTTTGTGTCATCACCCAAAAGAACACAGCCGATATTGTCATATTCAAGGTTCATTACCATGCCTTGCACACCGCCCGGGAAAGTTAAAAGTTCACCGGCTAAAGCATTGTTTAGGCCGTAAATGCGGGCAATACCGTCGCCAACACTTATTACTGTGCCTTCTTCCCCGAGTTTTGCACTAGGTACAAAATTTGTAATTTTTTCTTTGATTATAGAAGTTATTTCCTCTGGTCTAATTGCCATAATTACTCCGTTAAAATATTTTCCAACTCACGTAAGCGTGAGCGGGAAGAATCTTCAATATAAAAGTCCCCCACTTTAATTTTTAGGCCTGTAATAAGGCTCTTGTCTTCTTTAAAACCGAGTGTTAATTTAGTTTTAAAATAATTTTCAAGCGCGGTTTGAATTTGCGTTTTTGTTTTATCATCTAATGTGGCGGCACTTGTAACTTGCGCCCTTTTAATACCGCGCCGTCCGTCAAGCAAAACATTTAACTGTTTTAAAATTTCATCGGCTAAATTAAAACGCTTTTCCTTAATTAAAACTAACAATAGTGCCCTTGCGATATTATCCGGTAAAGATTTTTCTATTAAACTTTCTTTAACTTTGCTGTTTATTGTCGGGTTTGCTAAATAGGCGGAAATACCTTGAAGGTTTTTCAAGGCACTTTCAAAACTTGCCAAATTATGCGTAGCCTCATCCGTATTTTTTGCAATACGGTCAAAAGCTTTTGCATAACGCTGGGCAAGAATTAAAGTGCCTGTTTTCATTTTTTAATCTCGTTTAAAAGTTCTTCCACCATCGCCTTATTTGTTTGCATATTACTTTCTTTTGCTACAAGTTTTTTGGCAGCAAGCAAAGCGGTATCAGCAAGTTCCTTTTTTACTTCGGCAATTGCTTTTTGGGTTTCCAGGTTTATTTCCTCTTTAGCGCGGGCAACAAGGTTTTGCGCCTGACTTTGTGCATCTTGCAAAATTTGTTCCCGTTCTTTTTGGGCTGCTTTTGTAGCTTCTTCAAGGCGCAAAGCTGCAGCTTTTGAGGAATTTTCCAACTCGCGTTTTAAATTTTCCTCAATTTGTTTGGCTTCGTCTTTTGCACTTTGGGCTGCTATAATATCATCAGCAATTTTCTTTTCCCTTGCTTCTATTGCGGAAATTATGGGTTTCCATGCAAATTTAGCAAGCAATAGGGCAAGCAAAGTAAAATTAACGATGGTCCAAAAAATCAGCCCAAGGTCCGGTTTTAAGAGTTCTTCCATATTATAAAATCATGAGCAAGCAGATAACTAAGGCAAAAAAGGTAGCACCTTCAACCAAAGCAGCTGCAATAATCATTGTGATTCTTGCCGGGCCGGTAACTTCCGGTTGCCTTGCGGTTGCATCCAAGGCAGCTGCACCGATTTTGCCGATACCTAATGCTGCACCGATAACTGCAATTGCAGCCCCTAAACCTGCACCGATATATTTAAGTTCCATACTATTCTCCTTTAATGTGCTTCAAGCTGTAAGGAGGCAAAAATAACAGTAAGCAAAGTAAAAACATAAGCCTGAATTACAGCAACAAGCAATTCTAAAATACTAACAAAAAGTGTCATAAACATTACAGGGCCGGAAGTTGCAAAACCATAATGCACCCCGCGCGCACCCATAATAAAAATAAATGAAATCAGACCAATTAAAATTATATGTCCCGCCGTCATATTGGCAAACAAGCGGACTGCCAAAACAAAAATCCTGATAATCAAACTTAAAACTTCTAAAGGAAACATCAAAGGAATAAGCCACCATGGAACGCCACCCGGAATAAAAGTTTTTGTAAAACCCCAAAAACCGTTATTTTTTATGCTTTGCCCAACTATTATAAATAAACTAATTAAAGCAAGCCCGGCAGTAACGGAAATATTTGCCGTAACAGTTCTTGCCCAAGGCAACATACCGAGATAATTTGAAAATAAAATGAAGATAAATAAACTACAAAAAAACGGAACAAGTTTGCGGCCTTTTTCATGCAAGTTGGGTAAGACAAGATCATCACGTACAAACATAACAAACATTTCGGCAACAGTTCTTAAACGGCTTGTTTGATTACGCGCGGCCAAAATAAAAACAAATAAAATGACAGCACTTACAAGCAACATCATTGCAACAAATTGGCTTATGGGGAATTGTAGCCCCAAAAAGTTAAAACCATGGTTTAAAATATGATGCTGTAAAATTTCACCAATCACTTTTTTACCTCTTTAGGTGCTTCTGATTTTTTGCCGATTTTTAAGGCGGTATTTATAAGGACATAAAGCGCCAAACTAAAGCCGCAAAAGGCACCTACTAAAGTGAAATAAGGTAAGGTATCCCATTTTTTGTCTAAAAAATATCCGGCAAAAAAGCCCACACATGTTATTAAAGCAAATTCAAGCCCGAGGCCGGTTATTATAAGGTGGTCTTCCTTCCTCATAAATACATTGTAACACTTTTAGAGATAAAATGTAATATGGAAATTTTATTTTTACGTGTTAACGTTCCGCATTATGCACACAAACGCGCGGAACGTGCTTGCAGCGCGGAAATACTCTCGTACGCTATGGTTTTGTACTCTTGGGGCGTCAAAGAAAAAACTAAAATTTCCTCAAAAATACTTACCAGGTGTTGCGCTCGGTTTGGCTTAGTATTAATTAAATATTTTTGTCATGCTTTGCAATCAATAAAACTATATAAAAAGCAAGAAACATTGCCAAAAAGAAACATAAAAGTTGTAATATAAATAACATAAAATCTCCAAAAATACCAAATAAAAACGGCTGAATATATTCAGACCTGAATAGCTAAATATAAACAGCCGTAATTTGTAACTCTTACGAATTACAAACATTAAGCGCAAAACAAACGGGTAATTAGTCCGTTCATTTTGCACTTTATACGACTGTTTTTTAGGTATTCAGGTTTTTTGCTTTCGCAAAAACTAATCCGTTAGGATTGCCTAAAAAACAGATTAAATTTTCTTAAGCCTAAAGTGGCTTACATTAAAACAAAACTCCTTAATTAATTATAACAAACTTAATCAAAAATTGTGTTGAGCTGCCTTGAAACTCGGTAAAAAGTTGCACATTTTGGCATATCCTTTAAGCGTTTTGCACCGATATATGTCATGCAACTTCTGATACCACCCAAGATGCTCAAAATAGTCGGCTCTAAAGGACCGCGGAGTGGTAAATTGACTTCTTTACCTTCGCTTGCGCGGTAGCGTTTCATGCCACCGTAATGTTCTTCCTGTGCATATTGGGAGCTCATGCCGTAAAACTTTTTATAGGTTTTTTCCTCAAGTTTAACCTGGTAAGCATTTTCACCTACGGGTTCGAGCTCATTTGTTTGGAAAGTTTTTGTGCAAATTTCACCGCCGCTTTCATCATGCCCGGCAAGCATACCTCCAAGCATAATAAAATCTGCACCGGCGCAAAAACTCTTGCACAAATCACCGGCAACGGTGCAACCACCGTCAGCACAAATCATACCGCCTACACCGTGGGCTGCATCGGCACATTCTACAACAGTGGAAAATTGCGGCCTGCCGACACCCGTTAATTTACGTGTTGTGCAAACAGAGCCGGGGCCAATGCCTACTTTTACAATATCGGCACCGTTTAAAATTAAGTCTTCGCACATATCACCTGTTACGACATTACCTGCCATAATCAAACTATCTGGGTAAGCATCGCGAACTTGCTTTACATAATTTATTAAATAAGGTGAATAACCGTTTGCAACATCAATACAAATATTATTTACAAGTTTGGTTTTCATAATGATTTGCAACTTTTCAAAATCTTTATCATTAACACCGGTAGAAATGAACATCAAATCATTATTGCCGTGTTCTTTTTTATTTTGTTTTAAGAATTTTGTAAGTTCTTCAACAGAATAATGTTTATGCAAAGCAGTAAATAAATTATTTGCCTGCATAACTTTAGCAATTTCAAAAGTACCGGTTGTTGCCATATTGGCGGCAACTATACCTGTGGCTTTAATTGTTTTAGGGCACCATTTAAAAGTATATTCCCTTAAGATATCTACTGCCGAACGGGAAGTTAAGGCCGAACGTTTCGGCCTAAGTAAAACATCACAATAATCTAATTGCAAATCATCATAGATACGCATAGACCCTCCAAATAAAAGGCATATATATAGATTTTATAAAATTAAATTGTGTTGTGCAAAATTTTTAAATTTTGTATCATTATAATGTATGGACCAAAACGTTGACTCAGTAAACGAATACTTTAAAGAAATAGGAACACTCGTCAAGCAAATTGACAGGGAAAAAGAGGCCACCCTCTGGAAACAATATAAGAAAGGGGACCTTTCCGCCCGTGATGAATTATTTAAATTACATCTGCGCCTTGTTATACCTACAGCCCGCCGCTTTCTGCGCCCCGGCTGTGATTTGATGGACCTGGTAGAAGAAGGCAATTTGGGCTTGCTTCAGGCAATAGAAAAGTTTGATTATAAATTAGGTTACAGGTTTTCTACTTACGCAATACATTGGATAGAGCAATTTATCCGCCGCTCAGTAGAAGAACAAGCAACAAATATTAAAATCCCGCAACATGCTTGGGAAAATTTACGCGGCTGGAGTAAGGCCTTAGAAAAATTAAAAGCAAGGCTAAACCGCGAACCGACTTTAAATGAAATTGCCCACGAACTTAACATAAAAGCAAAACAAGTGGTATCAATTTTAAATACTTTAAATGCAGCTTACGGGGTGGATTCCTTATCCAATTTAGTACAAAGCGATGAGGATAGTTTAACTTTGGAAGAAACCTTAAGCGATGAAAGTAAAGGCAACCCGGACAATCTGCTGCTTGCCCAATCTTCACAGGAAGAAATTAAAAAAATATTGCAAGATTTACCGGAGCGGGACAGGGAAGTCTTACTTATGCGCTATGGTCTTAAAGCGGAAAACCCTGATACTTTGGCTGATATAGCAAAAAAATTAAACATCTCAAGGGAACGCGTTAGGCAAATTGAGCAGCGCGCCGTCCGTAAAGTAAGGCAAAAAGCTTTAGAACTAGGCTTAATTGAAGAACAACAAAAACAAAATAAAGCCGTCAAATTTTACACCGGTATGAAAATTAAACAAACAACAGATATTTTGGGTAATGAAATTGCAAAAAGCCCCCTTGCCAAACTGTTAAAGAAGGCAAAAAAGCTTACAAACAATACGATGGTAAATTCAGAAAATATCAAAACAAAAAAGAATAATAAAAAGAGTAAGAGGTAACCATGTCAAATAAAGAAGAAGTTTTAAATATTATCCGTGCAATACCTGATTATCCTAAAAAAGGTATAATTTTCCGCGATATTACACCACTGCTCGGCCACCCGGAACTTTTTAAATACGTGATTGATGAACTTGCAGCCCTTTGTAAAGATCAAGGTATAACAAAAATTGTGGGTATTGAATCACGCGGATTTATCTTTGGAGCACCTTTGGCTTATGCTTTGGGTATCGGCTTTGTACCAATCCGCAAAAAAGGGAAACTTCCTTACAAAAAAATTGCGGCTTCTTTTACGCTTGAATATGGGACAGACACCATTGAAATGCACGAGGATGCTTTAACAAAAGACGATAAAGTAATTTTAATTGATGACCTCCTTGCCACCGGCGGAACAACCCGCGCGGGACTTGAACTTATAAACAAACTTGGCGCAAAAACTGCCTTTTGCTTATACGTAATTGAACTTTGTGCTTTGGAAGGCGGTAAAACTTTGGGCGTACCGTACAAGAGTTTGATTAAGTATTAATATAAGTATTGATTTAACGACTGGATAATTATTTGTAAAAAATTATAGTCATAAAGAAAAAATTTGCGTTACGTTTAGAAATAAGATATAATATAAATACAGATTGGAGTCATGGTGTAGCCTGGTTAACACGCTGCCCTGTCAAGGCAGAGACCGCGGGTTCAAATCCCGTTGACTCCGCCATTTAAAAACCCCTGCACTTTGTGTGGGGGTTTTTAAATGGTGGTATAGCAATGCCAACTGCTTGGTATTGCGCCGGGATTTGAAGGGCGGAGCGTTGTTTTTGTTTGAGGGTGTGGAGCCGCACCGGCGGCGAAGCACCGAAAGGCAAAAACCGCGAGCCCGGGCCCGCAGGCATTTTCCGTCAGGAAAATGACCGTAGGGAAATCCCGTTGACTCCGAAAAAATTTACCCTCCTTTACGGAGGGTTGATTTTTGTTAATATAAAGAAAAACCGTCTACACACATCCGGCAAGTATTTTTGAGGAAATTTTGATTTTTACTTTGACGACGAGTACTAAGAAGAACGGGAGCGGAGCGACTCTCGGTACTCTAGGAGAAGAAAAATTAAAATTTACCAAAAAGACTTTGACGGCAAAGAATAGTTTTTGCAGACTTCCTATTTTACAAAACGAAATTACCCTTTCATATTTGCTAAAATATATGTATGGACAGTTTTGACTTTTTAAGCCCGCTTGATGCGCGATACCAAAGCGCACTCCTGCCGCTTTCAAAATGTTGCGGGCAAAATTGTTTAACAAAAAATCGTGTCAAGATCGAAACAGAATATTTTATTTTACTCTCAACTTTAAGTTTACCGAATTTTCCAAAATTAAATAAACAAGAAATTTCTTTTATACGCACTTTGCAAAATTTAAGCACACAAGATTTTGCCATTATAAACGCAATTGAAAACACCGGATACAAAAATATTCCGGCAACGCGGCACGACGTAAAAGCAATAGAATACTTTTTAAAAATCAAATTCCAAGCGCATAAAACTTTAAAAAATAAAACCGCTTGGCTGCATTTTGCAATAACTTCTGAGGATACAAATTCTCCCTCTCATGCGTTAATTTTAGCAGACGGTTTGCAAAATGTTTTGATACCTACTTTAGAAAATTTGCTCAAAAATTTAAAAACTCTGGCGCGTAAAGAAGCTAATAGTCCCATGCTTGCTAGAACCCATGGCCAAGCTGCAGTACCTACGACATTTGGCAAAGAAGTTGCCGTTTTTGCAGCGCGCTTACAAAAACAAATTTCCGCTTTAAAGACTTTAAAACCAACATGTAAATTCAGCGGCGCGGTGGGAAATTTTAATGCACATTACGGCGTTTTCCCGAATATAAATTGGCAAAAAGTTGCACAAAATTTAATTAAAGAATTAAACGCAGGGCGCAAAATTAAAATTGAACTTTCCCCCTTAACAACGCAAATTGATAATTATGACAGTTTTGCCGAAATTTTTGACAATATTGCCCGCATAAATAATATTTTACTGGATTTAGCACAAGATTTTTGGCGTTATATCAGCGACGGATGGCTTAAACAACAAATTGTTAAAGGTGAAGTAGGCTCCTCAACCATGCCACAAAAAATAAACCCGATTTTCTTTGAAAATGCCGAAGGTAATTTGGGTTTGGCAAACGCAATATTAAAATTTTTGAGTGCTAAATTACCTATAAGCAGATTACAAAGAGATTTATCTGGCTCAACGGTAATACGCAATATTCCCGTTGCCTTGGCACATAGTTTGCTTGCTTATCAAAATTTAATAAAAGGTTTAAGCCGCATTGTTTTTGACCATAAAAAAGCCTTAGAAACACTTAAACAAAACCCACAAATACTTGCGGAATATTTGCAGACTTCACTTCGGGCAAACGGTGTAAATAATGCTTACGAAATAATTAAAGATTTAACGAGAACTTATAAGTTTAGCGAACAGGATTTAGACAATTTTTTGGCAAAACAAAAATTAAGTAAAGATTTAAAAAATAAAATTAAACAAGCAAAAGTGAAAAACTATTTGGGAATTGCACCCTTGCTTGCTAAGGAGATAAGATGATTGATATAGTTTGCGGCGGTCAAGCCGGCGATGAAGGTAAAGGTAAAATTGCGGCCTATTTATCTTATAAAGGTAATTATGCGTATTGTGTGCGCGTGGGCGGCCCAAATGCCGGACATACCGTTGAACAAGACGGGAAAAAATACACTTTAAAAAATATTCCTTCCGGGTTCTTAAACCCAAACACTAAACTTGTTTTAGGAGCAGGTGCTTATACAAAAACCGAGTGGCTTTTAAAAGAAGTTGAAATTACTAATACCAAAGACCGCTTAATCATTGACCCTTATGCCGTTTTAATTACCGACGAAGAAACTAAAGCCGAACAAGATGCCGCGCACTTTATGAAACATATCGGCAGCGTTGGCACAGGCCTTGGGCAAGCAGTAAAAAACCGAATTGAAAGAAGGCAAGTTAAATTTGCAAAAGATGAACCGCTTTTAAAAGATTTTATTCGGCCCGTTCCGGAACTTTTAAATAAAGCTTTAGATAAAGGCGAACATATTTTGCTTGAAGGAACACAAGGTATAAAACTTTCTTTACTTCATGGGGAATACCCATTTGTTACTTCACGCGATACCACTGCTTCAACTTTCCTCGGCGAAGCAGGCCTTGGACCAAAGAGTGTTCGTGATGTTTATGTAGTATTTAAACCTTATATAACGCGCGTAGGCCCCGGCCCACTTGAAAAGGAAATTTTTGACGAATCAGACCTGGAAATATACCATACAAAAGGGCGTGAAATAGGCTCAGTCAGCAAGAGGTTACGCCGCGTTGGTGCTTTTGAAAAGTTTAGCGCAAGCCGCGCAATAATGATAAACAATGCAACAAAAATTGCAATTACTCATATTGATATGTTTGAAGGTAACAGCAAAGTAAAAAAATATGAAGATTTTACTACAGAAGCCAAACAATTTTTGGAAAGCATTAAAGAACTTTCAAAAGAAGTTTACCCGCACCCGGCACTTAGCATAATTTCCACCGGGCCGGACATGGAAGACACTTTAGTTTTAAAATAAGGAGAGCATATGGCAAATTACACAACAAATACAAAATATGTCCCAAGCGGTTTTGTTTTGGGCAAAATATTAGCAGTAATATTTTTACTACTAATTATAGCAACTGCTTTTGGCAGTTATTTCACCGTTGATGCAGGACAATCGGCAATCAAACTGCGCTTTGGTAAAATTATGGGGTCTTATGAAGAAGGTTTACATTTTAAAATACCTTTCATAGATACTATTGAAAAGTTTTCCACCCGCGTCAATAAAGATACTATTGATACGGAAGCATTCTCACGCGATTTGCAGACTATCAAAGTAGGGCTTGCCGTAAACCACAGAATTATGCCCGAAACGGTTGTTTCCATTTACCGCAATTTGGGCAGGAATTATGTACAAACAGTATTAACACCGATGGTGGAAGAGTGGATTAAGGCAATAGTATCCAAATATTCTGCTGAAAGTTTGATTTCAAACCGTGTTGAAGTTGCCCGTGAACTTGATGCTATCTTGAAAGAAAAAATGCAGGAAAAGCAGGTTATAGTTTCCGATATCGCTATTGTTAATTTTGACTTTTCTCCGCAATTTTTAAAAGCGGTAGAAGATAAACAAATTGCCGAACAAGAAGCAAAACGTGCCACTAACTTAGTAGAAAAAGTTAAAAAAGAAGCTGAGCAACAAGTCTTAAAAGCAAAAGCGGAAGCGGAAAGTTTGAAACTTCAAAGGCAAGTTATTACACCGGAACTTTTGAAACTTAAAACTATTGAGAAATGGAACGGGCAATTGCCAACCTACAATGGCGGAGAATTGCCTTTCATAATGATTAAATAAGTTTTACTGAATAAAAATCCCCCGGCAAAACCGGGGATTTTTTATTTAAGATTTTAATTAAAATTTAACCGCGGCCGATTTTTTTGGAAATTTCTGCTAAAGTTAAATTTAACATTGTCGGCCTACCATGCGGGCAATGCAAAGCATCTTGGCAGTTTTTTAAGTTTTCAAGAAGGGCCTGGGCCTCTTTTTCAGTTAAAGCCTCTCCTGCTTTAACTGCTTTTTTACAAGCTTTTGTTGCAATAAATTTGTGTCTAAATTCATTATCTGCTTTTAAAGGATTGCCGGCAGTTTCTGCAAAAGAGGAAATAAATTCCTTAATTTCACGTTCCCCCATCTTTAAAATGGCAGGTGTGGAACTTACAAGCAAGACCGTAGCAGAAAATTTGGAAACTTCAAAACCTGTTTCCTTTAAAAAACTTTCCCAATTTAAAACCGTTTCAAGTTTACTTGCGGGCAAATCAATATTAAGAGGGAACATTAAAGGCTGGCGTGCCACTTCACCTTTTGAAATTAAAGTACAAAATTCCTCAAAATAAATACGCTCTTGGGCGGCATGTTGGTCAATAATAAGCAAACCGTCTTTATCTTCAAAAAGCAAATAACTTTGATGAAGCTGCCCTAAATATCTGTAAGGACCATGCCACCAAGAAGGTTGCTTTTCCCCGGGGGAAAGTATATTTTGGCTTTCTTGCGAAGGTTCTTCTTTTTTAGGTTCATCAAAATTATATATGACAGGATCTTCATGTTCATAAGTGGTCAAGTTAGGCACTGGGGTAACTTTGAGTAAAGAAGATAAAGTCTCTTTCAAATCCGTTTCTTTTTTAAAAGTTTTTTGCGGTGTTGCACTTATTTGTGGGGTAGCGGTAACCGCAGGTTGTACCAGGGCAGATTTTGACAAAATAATTTCCGCCCTATCTTGCGTGGCTAAAAGTTTTTGGGAAATAATTTTGTATAAAAAGTTAAAAATATCGTTTTCAAAAGCAAATTTAACCTCGCGCTTTTGAGGATGTATATTAACATCAAAATCAGACGGATTTAAAGTTAAATAGATTATCGCGCACGGATATTTATTTTGTACCCTAAAAGGCTGGTAAGCCTTAAATAAAGCCTGCTGTAAAACTTTACAGGTTACAGGGCGTTTATTAATAAAAAAGTATTGCAAATTCCTGCTTGCGCAAAGTTTATGTGCCGGGGAAACAAGGGCCTTAAAACCAAAAGATTTATCTTCCAAATAAAGCAAATCTTTTGCCGTTTCCTGCCCGATAATTTGGTTTGCCCTTTGGCGCAAACCACCCTCCGTATCTTGTACAGATTGCAAATTATAAACCAAAGTATTATCGGTTTTTACCTTAAAAGTAATATTTAAATTCGCAAGGGCGGCTTCTTCGGTAACGGTTAAAAGATGGCTACGCTCAACAGAATCAGACTTTAAAAACTTTAAACGCGCAGGGGTATTATAAAATAAATTTTCAACCTCTACCGTTGTGCCTTTAATTTCAGGCGCGGCAGTTTGTTGTAAAATTTTACCGCCTTCTGCTTTGATTTGAGCACCTTTTGAACCTTCTTGAAAACTTGTCAAAGTAAGTTTGCTAACAGCTGCTATTGAAAACAGCGCCTCCCCCCTAAAACCGAAGGTGTGTAAATTATTTAAATCATCAAACTTGGAAATTTTACTTGTGGAGTGGCGGAGCAAAGCTGTTTTTAAATCTTCCTCTTTTATACCAACCCCGTTATCATTTACGCGTATTAACTTTTTGCCGGCTTGCAAAATATCAATATTTATAGCAGTAGCACCGGCATCAATAGAGTTTTCAAGTAATTCTTTAAGGACACCGGCGGGACGTTCAATAACTTCGCCTGCGGCGATTTTGCTTGAAGTTAAAAAATCTAAAACTTTAATATCATTCATCTATTCTTTTCTTCCAATTCTCAATTAAAGAAAGGGCTTGAAGAGGTGTAATTTCATCCGTACGCACCATTCTAATTTCTTCTAAAATAGGGCTTGAAAATAAATCTATGGAATTCTTTTCTTTTTCAATGATTCCAAAGTTTTCACGCCCGCCCAAGTCTTTTAAAATTTTCCGCGCCCGCAAAATACAACTTTGCGGAAGACCGGCAATTTCCGCCACATGTATACCGTAAGATTTATCTGCCGCACCCGGTTTAACTTCAAACAAGAAGTTTAGTTTAACTTCCCCATCTGCAGTTTTAAATTCTTCCGCACGGACATGGAAATTTTTAATTTTCGCATATTTACTTTCAAGTTCCGTAAGTTCAAAATAGTGTGTGGCAAATAAAACTTTAGGGCCCTGCCCTTGGCTTTTATGTAGATATTCCGTTATGGCCCAAGCAATAGAAATACCGTCAAAAGTAGATGTTCCGCGGCCGACCTCATCAAGCAAAACCAAAGTTTTCGGTGTGGCACTTGCTAAAATATTTGCGGCCTCGCGCATTTCCACCATAAAAGTGGAATCCCCCCGGCTTAAAGCATCTTGGGCTCCGATACGAGTTAAAATTTTATCTGTTATAGGTATTTGTGCCTCTGAAGCCGGAACAAAACTACCCATTTGCGCCATTAAAACAATTAAAGCCGTTTGTTTTAAATAAACGCTTTTACCGCCCATATTAGGGCCTGTGATAAGAATAATTTGTGGCCCGTCCCCACCGACAAACAAATTATTTGGCACAAAACTACCGGAAGGTATAACCTGCTCAACAAGCGGATGGCGGCCCTTTTCTATAATCAAACTTTCATTACTATCAACAATTTTAGGGCAGGTATAACCATCATTTTTTGCCGCTACGGAAAGTGAATAAAAACAGTCTATTTCCGCAATACTTGAAGCTACCTCTTTTAAAAGGGCGGAATTTGCAAAAAGGTACTTTCTGATTTCATCAAAAATAGCACCTTCAAGCCTTAAAGATTTTTCTTCAGCTGATAATATTTGGCCTTCAAGTTGTTTTAATTCCTCTGTTATAAAACGTTCAGCATTAGTTAAAGTTTGCTTGCGCGTATAGGTTAAAGGTACCTTTTGAAGATGGGATTTTGTAACTTCGATATAATACCCGAAAACTGAATTAAAACCGATTTTTAAGGTATTGATACCTGTTTTTTCCCTCTCGCGGTTTGCAATTTGTTCAAGAACTGCCGCGGAATTTTGTTTTAAATCTCTTAGCTTATCAAGCTCCGCATTATAACCTGCGCGAATTATCCCCCCCTCACTCATTTTTACCGGGGGTGTTTCATTTATAGCAGTGAAAAGCAAAGCAGAAATTTCTTTAAGTTTAATTAAATTACCCAAAAATATTTGTTTAAATTTGGGCATCAAATCGGGATACTTTTCAAACCAATGCTCAAAAGCCAACAAATTAAATAAAGCTTTTCTTAGACCTGCCGCTTCACGCGGAGTTAAAGAGGAATTTACAACCCGCGTCATAATACGCTGAATGTCGCAAATTTCTTTTAAAATCAAGGCAAGGCCGTTTTGTGCTTGTTCATTTTGAAGCAAGGAAGAAACTGCCCTTTGCCTCAACAAAATCTCTTCTTTATCAAGCAGAGGATGCAGTAACCACTCTTTTAATAAACGGGCCCCCATAGGGGTTAAAGTATAGTCCAAAATTCCCCAAAGTGTGTTCTTCCTGTTACCGCTTTTACTGCGGACAAGTTCCAAAGTTTCCACCGCACTTGCATCAAGCTGCATATAAGAGGATATTTTACGGTAAACGGGAACAAAATATTCCTTAAAACTTTTATCGGACTGTTCCGCATACTTCAAAGCACCTAAAGCCGCTTTTAAGGCAAGGGGAGTTTTTTCAAATACAGAGGGCCAAACCTCCGGCATTTCTAAACCTTCAATATTCGGAATTGAGGAAAACGTTACCCCTTCCGGTAAAAGTAACTTGGTTTGCAAAATTCCTAAATCTTGTTTTGATAAAATGATTTCACTTGGATTAATGCTCGCAAGCAAAGCAGAAAGATTAATTAGAGCAGGGTCTTTTTCCTCTTGTGTAATCCAAAATTCACCGGTGGAAAATTCAAGGCATGCTGCCCCCCAGGAATTAGGTGACAAAACCAAAGATACTAAAAAATTCGGGTTTTTTGCCTCTAAAATTGTATCTTCAAGTACGGTACCGGGGGTAATAAAGCGCACTATTTTGCGCTCAAAAAGCTTTGTTTTAGGATCTGTAACATTGGAAGTTTGCTCACAAATCGCAATTTTTTTATTGGCCGTTAAAAGTTTGGCTATATACTGGTTTGCCGCATGAAAAGGTACACCACACATAGGCTCGCCGGCACGGGCGGTTAAAGTAAGGCCTAGGATACGGCTGGCTTCTTTGGCATCATCACCAAACATCTCATAGAAATCCCCAAGCCGAAAAAACAGCAGAGCATGCGGATACTGTTTCTTAATATCGTAATATTGTTGCATTAGAGGTGTCATAAATAAATTATAACATTTACAGAGTAAACTTATAGAAGAAATTTGCCTGTAACTTCTTGATTTTTTGTTTTTCTGTAGAAGTTCCCCCAAAGAAAAGGGCCTCCCCTTCAAAGAAGCCTCCGCTTAATTTAAAACCCCAAGCATCAAATTTTAACCCAACATTTAAATTTAATTCCTGGGCATAGTAATTGCGGTTATTAAAATTTTCTTTGCCGGAAGAATAAACAAAAATATCCGCACCGGCGTATAAGAAGGGATATTTTTTAAAATTAAAATCTAATAATGCGTAAATAATTTGGGCGCTTGAAGGTAAAAGGTCTCCATAATTCATGCCATCGTAAATTATACCGGTCTTTAGTTCATTAGGGAAAGTTTGGAACTTTTCCTTATCAGAAAATATATAAAAACCAAGTTCATTATTTAAAGTCCCTGTTTTATAAAGGTTTTGGAAATATAGTTCCCCGTTAAAAGCATAACCTTTGTAAGGTTTAACTTTGGTAATACTTGGTCTTGCTTCTTTTTCTTCCCCGCCGTTTTTTGCCCCGTAAAAGCGAAAACCGGAACTTTCACTGAAAAACAAATCAATCCCTGCACCGTAAACGGAAAGTTTGGAATTAATTTTGCGAATACCTTTGTTATATTTCTTGTTTTGATAAAAATAAAAACCTGATATATTGAACCAAGATAAAGGTTTAACAGTAACTTCCGCACCGGCAAGCTTAGCTTTTACTTGCTCATCAATTTGCGCTTCTTTTGCCGCAAGTAAAGTGTAATCTAAATATTTACTTACAAAATTATGTTTTAAACCGTCTAAAGCAGTAGGTAAAACAGGTTTCTCTGGCAAATAATTACCGTAATAAATAAAAGGAGCAAGGGCCTCCTCCGCGAAATCAAAACGACCGATATTAAAGTTAAAATTTGCTATTTTGTAATTTAAATAGGCTTGCCAAATCTTTACCTGAGTTTTATTTTTATCTTCACGATTTACATCATAAGAACCATCTATGTATGGCAAGAAATTAAGCGATAAATTATCCGTTATACGGTAAAGGGAATTGATACTAAACCTAAAAGAAGCTTCCCTATACTTAGTTAACAAAGTGTCCGGTGTTTTTGCATAAGAAGCAAATAAATCTAATTTTGTAGAAAATTCAAAATTATCAGGCAAAGAACCTGCAAATAAAGGGGTTATACCAAGCAATAATATCACAGCATAAAATTTAGCTAAAATATGCTTTTTAAACATTTTACCTACACCGATTTTGTATAAGTAAATTTTAGCATTTATATTATGTCCCTGCATAAATTTTTCGTATTTTTCCTTAAATGGGAATAAAGCTTTGCTTTTCTGGCTAACAATATCTTTTCTTAATTTGCAAATAACATAGCAAAGTTATATAATCAAATTATGGATAGGATGCCTATCCTGTTTCTACATAATTAGGAGATTGTTATGAAAAAAGTTGCTTTATTGCTCGTTGCTGTTGCTTTGATGGCCGCTTGCACCGGTACTCGCGGTAAAATCGGTAATCAAAAAGTTTGCACTAATGATTATTTGTTTGGTGTAATTTCTATCAGTGAAATGATTTCCCCTTGCGGTAAATAAATATTTCGCTATATATACAAGGCCCCGGTTCTATGCCGGGGCCTTATTAAAAGTATAATAATTTTAAAATATAATCTATGAAAAATTTGCTTTATTTATCCTTAATTTTCTTTTTCCTCTTCGCCTGCAAAGGGCAAGAAAGTAATTCTGTTAAAATGCCTAAAGAAACTGCACAGGAGATATATTTATCTTATCTTTCCGCTAAGCAAGATAAGGACTTATCTGCCAATTTTTCAAAATGCCAATTGGAATATAAAGAAAAAAATGATATCGGGGTGTATACTTGCACTGTTTCCGTAAACAATAATCAAGATTATATTTTTGTCATCTCAAATTCCGCAAAACTGAAAAGTGAAGTTACCCCCTCTAAAAAAGACATAAAGGAATTAACTTATATTGCTTATTTAAATTACGATAAAAGTTTAAATAAACTTACCGGGGAAAAATTACTTTTTAGCCCCAAAGAAAATTTAATTATTGATAATCAGGAAATTAAACAGCATATTTAAAATTCCTAAAAATCAAAACTATTTCTTCTTGTTTTTAATATAATCCAGGACGATTTTTTTGAATTTGCGGCCACGGTCCTCAAAGTCGGTAAATTGGTCAAAGGAAGAACAGGCCGGGGACAATAGCAAAATATCCCCGCGTTTTGCGTGGTTAAAAATATATTCAACGGCATGCTTTAAATCGCCCTTCTCAATTACAGGGAAATACGGACCGATATCTTGTTTGATAATCGGGCTTGATTCACCGATTAAAACTGCCTGCTTGCAATATTTTTGCAAATACGGAAGTAGCGGTGTATAAGGGGAACCTTTATGCCTACCCCCTAAAATCAACCAAATATTATTTGCCCCGCTAAAAGATTTTAAGGCAGGAATAGTACTTTCAATATTTGTAGCTTTTGAATCGTTATAACATTTAATGCCTTTAAACTCAGCGAAATATTCTATACGGTGTTCAAGACAGTTAAAAATATCAAAACCTTTTTGGACTGCCCTCTGGCTCACCCCACCGGCAAAAGCCATCAAAGAAGCTGCCATAGCATTTTCAATATTATGTATACCTACAAGCAACTTTGGCGGTTTTAAATGGGCACCTGTTGCGAAAACAAGTTCATCCCCGTCATAAAAAACGTCAACACGCACACTGTGTTTAACTTCGGAGGAAAAGGTTAATACGCGGCTTTTTGCTTTTTTAATTAAACTAACACAAACCGTATCCCCACCGTTAGTTATAAAAAAATCGTCCTTACTTTGCTGCTTAAAAACTTTGCTTTTTGCCAAAATATAATTATCAATACCGCCGTGGTGGTCTAAATGGTCCGGCGTAATATTTAATAAGGCGGAACAAAAAGGTTTAAAATAAGTACTGTCCTCAAGCTGATAACTCGAAACTTCCAAAACTATTAAAGAGTTTTCTTCGATTTTATCGGCATAACTTGTCAAAGGGGTACCGATATTGCCGGCCACATAAACTTTTTGTTTTGTTTTAAGCTCTTTTACATGCTCTTTTAAAATTTCACCAAGCATTACGGTTGTGGTGCTTTTCCCATTGGTACCGGTAACAGCAAAAACTTTAACACTTTTGGAGATAAAAGCCAAAGCGAGTTCCACTTCACTGAAAATAGGTTTTTTTAGCGCTTTTATTTTTCTTATAACCGTTTCAAAAGAGCTGATACCAGGGCTTTTGATAAAAAAATCGCAATCAAAAAATTGTTGAGGGAAACCACCGGTAAAAACTTCAATACCTTCAAGCCCCACAGGTAAAGGTAAGTGGCGGGAATCAGCCAAAACAACTTTAAAACCCTGCTTATGTAAAAATTTTGCGGCGGCCTGCCCGCTTTTGCCAAGCCCTATAACACCTGCAGTTTTACCTTTAAACTTTTTAAAACTAAACATAATTTTTAAGGGCTTTTAGGGCCTCTTCCTCATCTGAAAAATGTATTTTACCGGTTGGCAAAATCTGGTAATCTTCATGCCCTTTTCCGGCAATTAAAACAATATCGCCTTCTTTGGCTTGCGCTATGGCTTTATTTATGGCTTTGCGCCTGTCAAGTTCCACCTCATAATTTTTATTTTCACCGACGCCTGCTAAAATATCTTTTAAAATATTTTGCGGATCCTCACGGCGCGGATTATCGTTAGTGATAATGACATAATCGCTGTTTTTTATCGTACAAGCACCCATTAAAGGGCGTTTTGTTGTATCGCGCTCACCACCGCAACCAAAGACGGTTATAATCTTACCTTTTTTATAAGGTTTAACCGTATCAAAAGCGCGGAGTAAAGCTTCTTCAGTATACGCAAAATCTACAAAAACATAAAAGGGCTGGCCTGCTTTAATTGCTTGCATGCGGCCTGCAACACCTTGCAAGTTGGATATCCCTTTGATAGCTGTTTCCAAACCAATATCGTAAGTGCTTGCCGCAGCAATTGCCGCCAAAGCATTATAAACATTATGTGCGCCAAGCAAATTTATTTTTGCTTTTTGGCCGTTTACCTCAAAAGTTACACCGTCTAAAGAGGGCTGTATTTCCGTTGCCGCAAAATCTGCTTTCCCTTTTATTGAATAGGTTAAGAGTTTAATCTTACCTTCAAGCATTTTATAAAGTTTTTGACCGTATTCATCATCAATATTTATGATTGCGGTTTTATTTTGTTTGGGGTTTTGCGGATTTAATAAACTCTCAAAAAGTTTATATTTTGCTTTAAAATAATTTTCAAAAGTATGGTGGAAATCTAAATGATCGCGTTGCAAATTTGTAAAAATTGCCGTATCGAAATTAACGCCTTCCACGCGTTTTAATTCAAGCGCGTGGGAAGAAACTTCCATAATACAACTGTCCGCGCCTTGATTAACTGCGGTATACAAAATATTTTGCAAAGTTAATGCGGCAGGTGTTGTATTCGGTGCTTTGCTTAAAACTTGACGGTTGATTCTATAATTTATTGTACCCAAAACTGCCGGAATTTTACCGGCGGCAATCAAAATACTCTCAAGTAAATAAGAAATACTTGTCTTCCCTTTTGTGCCGGTTATGGCAAACATTTTAAGTTTATTAGACGGGTTATCATAAAACTTTAAAGCGGCGGTGGCCATTACTTGCTCAATATCTTCAACCAAAACCGCCTGTTTTAAATCTAACTTTTCTTGGCTGATAATTGCGCATGCACCGTTCTCCAAAGCAGCAGGGATAAATTTATGCCCGTCAACAGTATGCCCTTTAATTGCAAAAAACACAAAACCCTTTTGCACTTTTTGGGAATCTTGGGTTAAGCCCAAAACTTCACAATCAAAATTTGCGGTTGGAAAAAGTTCTTTAAGTTTCATAAAATATACTTATGCTAAAAAAATCTTTACTTGAAAAATTATATGCGAAATATAACCACTTATGTTATGTTTCGCCCGACCCTTTACAATTTTGCCGCCCTTATAAATATAGGGAACAACAAGAAGTCGTCTGCCTTATTGCGGCCTCTTTTGCGTACGGTAATGTAAAACAGATAATAAAGGCCGTCAATAATATTTTACTTAATTTAGGGCCTAGACCGAAAGACTTTCTTTTAAAAACCACTAAACCAGAACTTAAAAAAATGTTCAAAAACTTTAAATACCGCTTTACTACAGGTAATGAAACGGCTGATTTTTTGTGGGCAATTTCCCAAACACTTAAAGAATACGGCAGTTTGGAAAACATGTTTTTAAAATTTTACGCGCCGGAAAAGGATTTTGTTTTTGCCCTCAAAAATTTTGCCGCGCATTTAAGGAGTTACGGAAATATCAATACGCTTATACCGAACCCCGAAAAAAACAGTGCTTTAAAACGCCTTAATTTATTTTTGCGCTGGTGCGTTAGGTGCGACGAAGTGGACCTCGGTTGTTGGCGCAGTGTTGATTGTGCTGATTTGCTTATTCCGCTAGATGTGCATATGCACCGCGCGGCTAGGGCTTTAGGTTTAACAAAACGCAATCAGGCCGATTTAAAAACCGCTTTGGAAATTTCCGCAAATTTAGCCAAAATTAACCCGGAAGATCCGATAAAGTATGATTTTTGCCTGACGCGTTTTGGCATCCGCCCCGACATGAGCGAAAAAGACCTGGAAGAAATGGCTAAAAAATTATGATATTGTTATCAATTTCAGCGGTTTTTAAATTGCTCGCGATTGTAATTTTTGAGGTTTTAAAAGACAGATTGTTATTTGTGCTTGTTTCTTTTTTACCTTCACTCAAAACCCAACTGTTTTCTATACCTACACCGCAGTAATCTTGATTTGGAAATATTTGTATAATTTGTGCTTTGGTATCTTTTAAAAGCGGTTCAACTTCGGCAGGAATTTCGCCGTAAGGCAGGTAAATATTTTTGATTTTTAAATCAAAATCTTTAAGCATATAAAAATAACTTTTGGAAAGTGAGTTTACAAAAAGGCAGTCAATTTCTTTGGTACCAAGCGCGAGCAAAGCCTTTCTTGCAGTACTGCCGCTGATACTCGCGCCTATCATTTTTGTCTGATTACCTGAACGCAAAATTACATTTAGATTATAGCGGCCTTTTAAGACAGTAACTTCTTGCGGTTTAATAAAAATACCGCCACAAAATATTAAAAGCGAAATAATAAACACAATACAAAAACTTTTAAATTTCTTCTTAAATAAAGATAAATTAAGTAAGAAAAATAGCAAAATATAAAAGGCAATAATAGTTGTGGGTTTTAAGGCGTACGCGGTTATATTTGAAAACGGTAAAGCGGCAAAAAAGTTTACTAAATATTCAAAACAAAGTAATAAGAATTTTATTATAAATAATACGGGCACAAAAATAAATTCCCCTAAAAACGAGGTTAACCAAAGCAAGAAACCACCGCCCATTAAAACTGCACTCAAAGGCACTAAAAGTAAATTGGAAAATACCGCACTAAAGGAAATTTTATAGAAGTAATTTGTAAATACCGGCAGCAAAGCAAGCTGGGCGCAAAAGGAAACAAAAAACAGTTCCAAAGCGCCTCTTAATAAACTTGGTATTTTATGGCTGAATTTAAAGTTTAAAGTAAATAAAATTATTGCACAAGTGGCAAGAAAGGACATTTGAAACCCGGCCTCAAATAAACTTTGCGGGTTTACGATTAAAATAAAAAATGCCGCCAAAAGTAAACCTTGCATTATGCCGCTTTTGCGCCCTAAAATAAAACCTAGTGTTGCCGCCACCGTCATAAGGTAAGCGCGCAACAGCGGTGCATCCGCGCCGGCAATAAGCGTATAAAGCAAAGCAGCAATCAAAGCAATAAAAGCTTTTCTTTTACGCCCGCCGAAAAACAAAGAACATAAAAAGTAAACAATCAGCGTAACAAAACCCACATTTCCGCCTGATGCCACAAGCAAATGCATAGCGCCGCTGTCTTGAAAGGAAGTATAAAGACTTTCGGGTATATCACCTTTTTCGCCGAGGGTAATGCCGCTTAAAATTGCCGCGGAATTAGGTGGTAAATTGTTCCAAAAAACTTTTAAAATACTTGCGCGCACTTTAGATAAATAGAACCAAAAATTTTTAGGGCTTTCCGTACTAAGTAATTTTTCAATAGTAGCCTGCGTAAAAATATGTTTGCGCGCCAAATATTTATCCCATTCAAAAGAGCCGAAATTTTCTTGATTTGACGGGTAAAGCAAATCAGCATCAAAAGTAATTATTTGGCCGCGCATAAGTTCGGGGCAGTCTTGGCAAGTTAAGTAAATTTTACCCTTTTGTTTTTGACCGTTTAAAGCCAAAACATCTGCGGTAAAAAATTGTTTGTTTGCCTTCGCACGCGGGTAAGAATTTATATAAACTTTAAGTTCGGTTTTAGCGGGAATTTTATAAAAAATATCATTTTGTTTTGGGGTTGGAACTTTTAAAAACAAAGCAAGGACTAAAATGTAAATCAGGAAAATTATTAAAAAGGGCCTTTTGTAAAAAGACGGGTGCATTATAAATTTGTCCGCCCTTTAAGGGAGTGGGTTAAAGTCATTTCATCAATATAATCAAGTTGGGCACCAAGCGGCACACCGTAACCAAGCCGGGAAATTTTGCCGACTAAACCGCGCAAAAGATCAGCCAAATATAAAGCGGTCATTTCCCCTTCGCTATCTGGGTTAGTGGCTAAAATAACTTCTTTAATTTCTATCGGGGAATTTTGCACACGCTCCAAAAGCTCGCGCACTTTTAAATGGTCAATATTTTTGCCTTCAAGCGGGGAAACCGCACCATGTAAAACGTGGTAAACGCCTTTGAAAACTTTTGTCTTTTCAAGTGCATCAATATCTTTAGCTTCTTGCACGACGCATAAAATTGATTTATCGCGGCTTTTATCGGCACAAATGGGGCAGAGGTCCCCCTCAGCGTAATTAAAACACTCACTGCAATACTTAACATTTTTGCGCGCCTCTTTTAAGGCCTCAATTAGGGCGGAGACTTCCGCCTCCGGCGCTCGCAAATAATGTAGGGTAAAACGCTCCGCCTGGCGCGGGCCTACCCCTTGCAGTTTACGAAAACAATTTTTTAGATTTTCAAGCGTTTTCATCTTTTGTGTTTATAATTTGACCGTCAAAAATATTTAAAACTTTTTGGGTTACCGCACCAGCTTGAACTTCTGTTTTTGGGGAAAAGTCTTGCATTGAAAACGGCTCTTCCTTGCTTATAAGTTCTTCTTTTACCTCAGGTTTTACAGGTGTTGTTATTTGGGTTAAAACTTCGGTATATCTCGGGTTTTGCGGTACGGCTGATTTTGCAGCTACATTAAAATCAAAGTTAATTTTGCGGCTAAATAATTTTAAAGCAATACCTTCAATGTCCTTTTTGCGCCTGTCACAGGCATCTTTTGAAAATGCATCTTTAACCTCAAAAGCCCAATTTTCCGGTGTTATAAAATTGACTTTTGCCCCCTGCAAACTGTCTGAAAGGAAAGGGGAATTTTCCGCCAAAGCATTTCTTAAAACAGGCAAAGCGGTTACAGGGTTAAACGGTGCTGTATCTTGCTTTTCCTCTGCTTTTTGGGGTTCTTTAGTTTCCTGTTTTACCTCTATTTTTTTAGGTTCTTCAGCAGGTTTTGTTTCAAATTTTTCTTCCGCTTGATTATTGCCTGATGTATACGGTGTTGTTTCGCTTGTTTCGCCTTTCTCAAGTGCTTCAAGGCGGGCAATTAAGCCTTCAATATCAAGCGTGGCTTGCATTAAGGTAAATAGGCCGACTTCCGCTGCCAAAGCAGGGGTATCGGAATATTTAACTTCGTCGTATAGTTTTGAAAGTTTACGTGTTAAACCGGCAATAAAACTTGGGGTAGTTTCTTTAACAATATCTTCCGCCCCGTCAAAAGGCGCAGCGCCGGAGCCAAGGGTAAAATAAAATATTTCGCCAAAAGCGGTTTTTAAATCTTTCAGTAAAGCAAGGGCGTCAAAACCTTCATGCTTTACCATTTCAAAAACTTCGTGGAGCTTTTTCTCATCTTTACGGACTAAAGCAAAAGCAGTTTCTTTAACGACATCACGCGGCATAAGCCCCAGCATTTTTGCAATAAGTTCTTCATCCACGCGCCCGTTTGAAAAAGATAAAGCCCTATCTAAAATCGTCAAAGCATCACGCAAAGCACCGCCGGCATTTTTGGCAATTTGTTTGGCGGCACCGTCGGTAAGCTCAAAATTTTCCGCACCGGCAAGGTCCAAAAGATGTGTAACAATTTCCTTCTCTTCAATTGGTTTAAAGCGGAAAGTTTGGCAGCGCGAAGTTATAGTTAAAGGTACTTTATTAAATTCGGTCGTCGCCAAAATGAAAACTACGTGGCTTGGCGGCTCTTCCAAAGTTTTAAGCAAAGCGTTAAAAGAGGACTTTGAAAGCATGTGAACTTCGTCCAAAATAAAAATTTTATAGCGGTCGCGCCCTGCAGCTAAACTGACTGTATCGAGTATGACTTCCCTAATTTTATCTACTTGCGTATTGCTTGCGGCGTCTAATTCCAAAACGTCTAAATCGGATGATGCGGCAATTTCTTTGCATTGAGGGCATTCGCCGCAAGGTTCGTCTGTGGGGCCATGCTGGCAGTTTAAGGCTTTTGCAAGCAAGCGGGCTGTTGTTGTTTTACCGCAGCCGCGCGGACCGTAAAATAAATAAGCAGGGGCAACACGCCCGCTCTTTACGGCGTTCATTAAAGTAGTTTCAATGCTTTCTTGCCCGACGACTTCCTTGAAGGTTTGCGGGCGGTATTTGTTAGCTAGGGAGATGTAAGTCATATACATACATCATATTAAATTAAGGACCGCTTTGGCAAATTGATTGAATTTAATTTCGTACCGCCACTTAATATTATGGTTTTTAAAATACTTAGTAGTCCTTGTGATATGCTTTTATTTTACAAATGACCTTGAGAATTTATTTCATCACAAAGTTTAGCTTGTGCAGAGGTAGGCGCAATTTTCTGACATCTAAGAAC
The DNA here is from genome assembly GCA_902787065.1 of uncultured Elusimicrobium sp. Classification (GTDB taxonomy): domain Bacteria; phylum Elusimicrobiota; class Elusimicrobia; order Elusimicrobiales; family Elusimicrobiaceae; genus Proelusimicrobium. The sequence goes on along the minus strand of CADAFA010000005.1, from coordinate 442 downwards.
GTTATTTGCATTAATGAACAAATAGTATAAGGTATGTATCGGCTTTCTTTGAGCAAGAGCTTTATAACCCACGGGGTCTGGATCTGAAATGGAACCTCCATCACTATCCGGTGAATATACAAACAATTCTGTTTCCACTCTTTTTTCATCCCAACCATATTGGCCTGATCTTATTTCGCCAGGTATCTCAATATCAAGTTTTTCCATTTCATAAGCATTGGCATAACGGTCATTAATCATATAAAATCTTTCGTTTGCTTCAGCAATAGTTTTAAGTATAGTTATAGCTTCAGTAATTCGTGCTTTTTCCACAACATATCTATATTGCGGTAAGGCAATTGCTGCTAAAATTCCGATAATTAAAACAACAACCAAAAGTTCAAGTAAAGTGAAAGCTTTTTTATTCATATATTACTTCTCCACATTTTGTTTATATAGCATT
>CADAFA010000004.1:1146-20026 GCA_902787065.1 uncultured Elusimicrobium sp. | reverse complement strand
ATTTTGTTTGTTAAACGTTTGATTTTGTTTTGGTTTAAATTAAGTTTTGTGATTCTGTCAACAACTTCTTTTTGTTTTGCTTGCAAAGCGGTGGTATATTTATTTTCCAAGGCCGAACTTAATTTGCTGCTTTTTAATTTCATCATTAAGGCGGTAATTTCCTTTTCGCGCTTTGCAATTAAAGTGGTTGCTTCTTTTAATTTTTTGCGCATGTTGGCAAGCTCGCGGTCCGTCCTTTTACCGCGGGGCATAAGTTCTTTTGTGGTCATTTCATCTTGGTCAACAAGTTCTTCCCAAGAGCAAATTTCGCGCATAGTAATAGGGGAAGATAAAACAAGTTGCCTTAAATACTGCTCGCGGTCGCGAATATTACGGGCCAAAGTTATTTCTTCATCACGGCTTAAAAGGGGAACTTTACCCATTTCAGACAGATACATCCTAATTGAATTTGAGGCATCTACTACCGGCAAAGCTTCTTCTAATGACATGGGCCTATCATTAATAATTGAAGGGTCAAGCTTTTTGTCGTTTATAACATCTATGCCCAAGTCAATCAGGTCATTTACATCTTCGGAATCTATTTCCGAAGAACTTAAAGATTTTGAAATTTCTTCAGAGGTTAAATAACCCCTTTCTTTACCTAATTCCGCTAATTTATTTGATTTTTTACCGTTTTTTGCCATATTTTTTCCTTTACTTTGACTTTAATTTTTTTTGTATTTCTATTTGTTCTTTTAAAAGTGATAAGGGCACTTGCCCCGGGCCGTAAGAGCTTAACTGCTGCTGTAATTCTTTATAACGTTTTTGCAAATAAAAACGCTCCATGCTCTTGATAAGAGCAGGAATTTCAGTTTTTGGTTTAAGCCCTTGCGGCAGTTCTTTCGCTAGCAGTTCCAAAATAAAATCTTTTAATTCCGGCAAGGTTTGAATTAATTTTTGTGTTAAACCAAAGCCGTCAGCGTTTTCTTTATATAAGAGCGCTACATTTTTAAGTATAATGCCAATTTCCGTTTTTTGCAAGGGGGTATTTTGTAAATTCTCGCATAAAGTTATGTATGCAGGATATTTTAAAATTATTCTTACTAAAGAAATTTCAGAAGGCAAAAAGTTATTTAGAATAGTTTGTTTTGCTGGTTTTGTTTCAATAATTTCCTGTTTAACGGCAGGGGTTTTGGCTTTTTTATCCAAACTTTCAAGCATTATGCTTTGCTCTATACCCAAGCGGTTTGCGGCAAGCGCAGTCCACTCCGCTTTAATAATTTTATCTTGCTGGCGGGAGATTATATCCATAATCTCAGCCGCAAATTCTGATTTTTCTTTTGCCGAAATTGTCTTTGCACCGTTTAAAAATTTATCTAACTGATAAGTAACAATATCTTTACCGTTTTGGGTTATAGCTTTAAATTTTTCAGCTCCGTATTTGATTATGTATTCATCGGGGTCTAAACCTTCCGGTAAGACGGCAACGGTTACATAGAAACCCTGCTCAAGTAAAATTAAGGCCGTACGTTTTGAGGCCTTTTGGCCGGCTTCGTCCGGATCAAATAAAACTGTAACGGTATCTGTATAGCGTTTTAAAAGTTTGGCATGGTTTTCATTAAAAGAAGTACCAAGCGGTGCAACGCAATTCTCAACACCGGCTTGATGGGCGGCAATAACATCCATATAACCTTCAAGCAAAACTGCACGGCCCTCTTTCCTTATACTTGGGGCGGCAAAATTCAAGGCATATAAAACACGGCTTTTTGAAAATAAAGGGGTATCAGGGGAATTTAAATATTTAGGCATACCCTCACCCAAAACGCGCCCGCCCAGGGCAACTGTTTCCCCCCTATGATTTAAAATCGGGAACATTAAACGGTTTTTAAACAGATCACCGCGGCTGGAATTAATAAGCCCGGTTTTTTTAAGCTCATCAAAAGTAAAACCTGCTTTTAAAGCGGCAGCGGCAAGACCGTCAAAAAAACTTAAACCGAGGGAAAATTTTTCCACAGTTTCTTTTGTAAGAGATCGGCTTTTAATATAATTTCTTGCTTGAGTTCCCCGTTCAGAAAATAATTGTTTATGGTAAAGTTCTTTTGCAAAATCCATTAATTTATAGAGTTTTAAACGGGCCTTTTCTTCTTCACTTAAAAGATCTTCTTGATGCCAATCAAGGCCGGCGCGCTCAGCAAGCTTGCGGACAGCCTCATTAAAAGAAAGGCTTTCAATCTTCATTAAAAAATCAAAAATATCCCCCCCTGTTTGGCAACCAAAACAATAATAAAGGCCTTTATCAGGGCTGATAGTAAAAGAAGGGGTTTTCTCCTGATGAAAAGGGCAGCAAGCCTTATAAGAAGTACCGGAACGTTTGACATTAGGCACATAATCTTTTACGAGATCAAGAATGTCAATGCTGTCCCTAATTTTTTCAATAAGATTTTGGTCCATAGAGGTTTTTATAACTTTAACAGGCAAGTTTTTTAGGCGCAATAGTCCGCCATAAAATACAGCGGACTATTGCACAAATAATGACTAAAAGCGTTTTCTTTTAGTTCTTCTCATTCTACGTTGTGCTTCTTGAGATTTAAGTTTTCTCCTAACACTTGGGGGAACATAGGTTTCCCTTTTCTTAATTTCGCGAAGAATACCATTCTTTTCGCATTCTCTTTTGAAGCGTTTTAAGGCTTCTTCCAAGTGCTCAGCATCACGAACTTTAACGAATACCATTACTTTTCACCACCTTTTGTTTGAAAGGTTAACCGGCGGGCCACAAAAAACGGCGCCCTGCCATTAAATGGTAATGGAGGTGCATCACGCTTTGCCCTGCTCCCTTGCCGTTATTGGCGACAAGGCGGAAATCTTTAATATTGTTTTCTTTTGCAATTTTTGCTACCGCAAGTTGTAATTTGCCGAGAATTAAGGCATCTTCCTCATTAGCGGTGGCAATATTTTCAATATGTTTTTTAGGGACAATTAAAATATGCGTCGGCGCTTGCGGATTTAAATCTTTGAACGCGACACAAAAATCATCTTCATAAATGATTTGGCTTTTAATTTCCCCTGCAATTATTTTGCAAAAGATGCAATCAGTCATGTATAAATTATACAAAATATCACTTCATATACGCAAGCAAGTATTTGTTTATTCATGTCCATTTATTATATAATGAACTAGGGGTAGTTATGATAAAAAAAATATTTGTAATATCTTATCTTTTAGTTTTACCTTTTGCGTGCTTTGGCGGGCTGATAAATAATGATGATGTAAAGGTAAAAGGTGCCAGACCTTCAGAAAATTATACAACACTGGAATTTAACCCGGGGCAAGACGTGATAGACGATTCAAACGGTGTATCATCTACTTTCCTGACAACAAAGTTCTATTACGGATTCAAAGAAAGCCAACATGACTTCGGTATTGAAGTCCCTTTACTTCGCAACGAAGGGAATAATGAAGGTGTAAACGGGCTTGGCGATATTTTGTTTGCTACAAATTATAGCGGAAATATTACAAAACAACTTTTATATGGTTTACAACTTGAATTAACAACCCCTACTGCAACAAGAACAGATCTAGGTTGCGGGCGTTTTCAAATAAGCCCGGCGGCATTTTTGGAATATTCTTTTTCAAGCGGATTTTTTATTGCAGGCGGTGCAAAATATTATCACACTTTTGGGGGTGATTCTGACAGGGCAACAGTAAACAAATTGCGCCTTCGCTCAAATTTCGGTTATATTTCAAAAACCGATTGGTGGATTATAGTTGACCCGAAATATTACTTTAATCTTGAAAACGGAAAGAAAGAAATTTATTTAGAATTTGAAGGCGGTTTCATGTTCCGCGGAAATGTGGCATTTTATTTAAAACCCGGCTTTCACGTGGCAGGTGCGTTGAAAAGTAAAGAGTGGAACATACAACTCGGTGTCAAATTCTTTGATTTGATATAGTAGATTAATTTTCCATAAAAGTAAAAGCCCTTCATTTCAGAAGAGCTTCTAAATGGAGCGGGCGAAGAGAATCGAACTCTCGTCTCAACCTTGGCAAGGTCGCGTTCTACCATTGAACCACGCCCGCAAAAATCTTACACATATATTATAACAAATTTTTTTGAGTTTTTGCAACCTACATATTTGCAAGGAGCAAAATCAATAGTCCTAAAAATAATAAACACAATGCAAGTTTGGTTAAACCAAGATGTTTGCGTAAAAACTCATTAAAGGTTTTTGATTCGTAACCAAGCAAACTCAAAACAAAAATTATTACAAGCGGAACAATGAACATCAGGTTATAAGTTATAAGGTAGACCATTGCACGCCAAAAATCTTGATTTGCTTCCTTTAAAATTACGGCTATCGTCGGTAAATAAACTTGGCCTGTGCAAACCGCTTCAATCAAAGAAACTAAGAAGCCGACAATTACCGCCGCACAAAATAAACGGAAGGCACTTTTATCTTTATCACGCAAAAAATAGCGGATGATTTTATGTATTTTTTCTTTATACCCTTTGCCAAGTTGCAAAATAACTTTATCTGCATTTTTTGTGATCTGATAGACGATAAAATCATACAAACTCAATATCAAAAACAATGCACAAAGCCCGATAGTCAGCCACTTAAAACCCCACATTACATAATAAAAAGAAGACATTTTATAAAGGAAATTAAATAGCCCAAGCCCGATTAAAACATAAGCAACAAATACCGCACCGCAATAAGCTGAACCTACCAAAATAATTTCTTTTCTGTCATATTTATATACGGCTAAAAATGAGATAAAAAACACAATAACCGCAAAAGCACAAGGGTTAATACCGTCAACTAAACCCGCAACAACTATCGCCCAAAAAGTTATGCGCTTAAACATGCTTTGCGCAGCTTCTAAAGCACTATTTTTTGGTTGTTCCTCGCACGTTTTTGTTTTTTTTTCCTCTTTTAATTTACATTCTTGAATTGTTGATTGGGTACCGTAATAGGTCTTTTCCCCTTTACGCAAAGCTTTTAAAATTGCCGAAGACCCTTTGGTTTTAATTTCTGCCGGGTAACCCATCAAAACACTTTTTCCTACAACCATAGCAGGTACACCCATATTTTCAACACCTATACCATACTCGTTTAAAGTATCGTGGAAAATTACACTGTCTTCCGGTTTGGAAACATCAAATTCTACAAATTTTACTTTATCTTGAAAGTCTTGCTTTAAAGTTGCTAAATATTCACGTTTGAATTTTTGACAATGCCCGCAAGCAGGGCTTGTAAAAAGGGCAACTTCAAGTTTTGCCGCCGTATTTTCTGTTCCTGCGAAAGTAAACGGTAAGCAAAAAATTAAGGCAAGTAGGGTAAATAATAATTTTTTCATAACTCTCCTAAATAATTTTTTTAGTGTTAAGCAAACAAGTTTTGCAGGGGCTGATTTTTGTGTCTTTAATTTTAATTTTCTCCGCAATTTGTTTGGCAAAATCTGTTAAGGTTGGGTCCCTCGCTCCGAGGACTAAAACCACATCCCCTTCTTTTGCTTTAGCTGCAATTAAAGCTGCCGCTTCATTACGGCAAGGTGTATAAACCACACTTACTCCCAAGTGTTTTAAACCCTGATAAATTAAATTTGCGGAAATATGCTCCGGAATAGTGCCGCCAGGGTAATAAACTTCACCCAAATATAAAGTATCTTCCGGTTTAATATTTTGACTAAAACATTCAATAAATTCTTTAAGTAAAATTTGCACCGACGTAAAAGCATGCGGTTGGAAAAACACTTGTAAACACTTACCCCTCAAATGCGCCGCTTTTAAAGTGGCGGCGAGTTTATGTGGGTTATGTGCAAAATCGTCAATAATTTCAATGCCGTTAATTTTTGCAATTGAATTAAAGCGGCGATATACGCCCTGGAAATTTTCAAGTGCTGCGGAAACTGTTCTTAAATCAATATTCATTTCCTTTGCAACCGCAATAACCGCAAGGGCATCTTTAATATAATGTTCGCCGGGTAAATTGAGTTTGAAATCGACACCGTCAACCGTAAAAGTTGAACTAAAACCGTCAAGCTTAATGTTTTCTGCATGCGTATTACCGACATGTAAACCAAAAGTTTGCGCAGGTCCCAAAATCTCTTTTAAATTATCTTCCTCAGCGTTAACAATAAGTTTTTTACAGTTAATACTGAATTTTTGGAAATAACCCTTTAAGATAGAAATATCTTTATGATCATGTGCCAAATTAAGCATAACACCGATTTGCGGATGATAGTTAACTAAAGTACCGTCAGATTCATCTGCCTCAATCACAAGCCAAGAAGTTTTACCGCGGTAAACATTACCGAAGTAACCTTCTTTTTGAAGTGAGAGCAAAACACCGCCCGTAATTAAAGACGGGTCTTTGCCGGCTGCTTTTAAAACTTCAAACATCATCGCACTTGTTGTGCTTTTACCCGAAGTACCGGAAATAGCAATAGTTTTATTTTCTTTAACATGTTTTGCTAAAAGTTCGGAGCGGTGAATCAAAGGAATACTGTATTTTTTTGCAATTTGAATTTCAATATTATCAGGTTCAATGGCTGAGGTTAAGACAACTGCGTCCGTATCTTCAGTTATACCGCTACCGTCTTGCGGATATAATTTTACACCAAGTTTTTTTAAAGTTTGCCAAATCGGCAAATCCGTAAAACCTTTATTTATTAAGCGGTCAGAACCGGTAACCTCATCACCACCCATGGCATGAAGTTGGGCCAAAGCACTCATCCCAATTCCGCCGATACCGACAAAATGTATTTTCATTTTAATCCCTCTATAAAATTATTCATATTATAAAAACCGGCTTTTTGTTTCAAAAGCCAAACAGCCACCCTCACAGCACTTTGGGCAAGCATTTGCCTGTCCAAGACCTTATGGGTTAAAATTATTTCTTCGTCTTTGTGTGGCGAAGTTAATCTCAAAGTATGCGTACCCGGCACTTGCCCGATACGTTCATAAGTAATCTGGTCCTGCATAATATTTAAAGCAGCAGCCAAATTTTTGGCCGTACCGCTTGGGGCATCTTTTTTTTGTGTGTGATGAATTTCATGCAAGGCCAAAGTATAGCCTTTATACATTTTTTTTGCTTCAAGCAAAAGTTCTTTAAATAATGCTACACCTATACTGACATTGGGGGCATAAAACAAAGGTATTTGTTTTTCAGCCTCAAAAGCTGCTGTTAAACCGTGCGACAAATTAGTTGTTCCGCATAAGAAAGCCGCATTCAATTTCTTGGCAATTTTATAACTTTCTTCCGCACCTTGCGGGGAAGAAAAATCAATTACCAAAGCTATACTTTTAGGTATTGCTCCGCCGATTTCGCGCGGGAAAACCTCAAAATTATCTTTTGCAAGTATTTGGCAAATTAATTGCCCCATTTTACCCTGCGCGCCGTTCACTAAAACTTTAGTCATTAAAAAATTCCTCAAACAAATAATCTGCAATTTGGCGCCCGTTTAAAGCCGCACCTTTTAGCAAATTATCACACACACACCAAAAGTGTATGACATGTTTATCTTCTATATCTTGACGCAAGCGGGAAATAAATGCTTCCCCCCTACCTTCAACTTCTTTATTTGTATAAACTTTTCCATCCAAAACAATACCTTTTTGCGAACGTAAAATATCTGGTAAAGTTTCCATATTAAATTCTTCTTTGGCACGCAAAGTTATTGTTAAACCGTGTGAGACTTTTACAGGTACCCTAACGGTATGTGAAAATACACGCAAATTCGACAGACCCAAAATCTTTTTTGCCTCATAAATTCCTTTTAATTCCTCAGAAGTAAAACCATTATCTTTAACGCTACCGATTAACGGTACACAATTGGCGCGGTATAAAGAATTTGGATTTTCAAATTCTTCCAAAAGTTTTTTACCACCGCCGGAAATTGCTTGATAAGAGGAAGAAAAAACTTCTTCCAAAGTATAATATTTTTTAAGCGGGTTTAAAGCAAGAACTAAGCCGGTAACAGTGCAATTTGGGCTTGCGATAAGCCAAGTATCTTTGGTTATTGTATCGGCATTAATTTCCGGTATCACTAAAGGCACACCCTCTTTTTGACGGAAATAAGAGGACATATCAATAACAAATTTTGCATAATTTTTAAGTTCCGGTGCAAGTTGGGGGCTGACTGTTTCATCAGTACACAAAATTGCAATATCAACTTTTTGCGGTTTATCCTGACGGCCAAAACCAAGCACTTTATAATCTTTTGCGTGCGGGGATTCTTCTAGTTGTTTCAACATCAACTGCCCCACAATTCCGCGAACACCAAACACACCTATCGTAATCATTTTATTATTGTCCCCACTTCGCCCGTCTTATAATAAACGATGCGTATTTCAATATTCTTTTCTTTTGCAAGTTTAATTGCATCTGGGTGCAAAACATTTGCGCCTTCCAAAGCAAGTTTATACATAACATCAAAATCCATAAGATTTAATTTTTGTGCGGTTTTATCTTTATTCGGATCTTTATCGTAAACACCGTCAACATCTTTAATCATTTCCACAAAATTTGCCCCTTGGCTTGCTGCAATAAAGATTGCTGAAACATCAGAACCGCCCCTCTTTAAAGTAGTGATTTCTTTATTTTCGCCAATACCCTGAAAACCGGCAATTATTGGAATATGATTTTTTTCAAGCTCCCTTTTTAAGCGGTCGCTTGTAAGGGCTTTAATTTCTGCACCGACGTGTTCCGAAGATGTCATTAAACCGATTTGTGAGCCTGTTAAACTTACAGCAGGCAAACCTGCCTCATTTAAGGCAATTGAAAGCAAAGCAACACTAATACGCTCACCGGTAGTTATTAACATATCAAGTTCGCGCTTATTTGGATTTTTGCTAAGCGAATAAGCATTATCAAGCAAAATATCTGTCATATTACCGTTAGCAGAAGCAACAATTATCGGTTGCAAACCGGCATCCCAACGCTTTTTAATTAAGGAAACGGCAAGCCAAATTTTTTCTTTATTAGCTAAAGTATTGCCGCCGAATTTCATTACGGAAATTTGTTTCATATAAGCAACTCCTTAGGAGTATTAGCTAAAATTTGTTTGATTTTTTGTTTAGTTTCTTCTTGCAAAGTACCAAGCGGAAGGCGGACATCTTCCGCACACAAACCCAAACAAGATAAAGCATATTTTACGCAAGTTGGGTTTACTTCAAAAAATAAGGCTTCAATTAAAGGATAGGCTTGTTTAAAAACTTGCATACTTTCCGCTTGTTTACCTTCTAAAAATAACTTTTGCATTTTGATAAAAGCAGGGGCTAAAATGTTGCCTGCTGCGCTTATTAAACCGGGGAAATTTAAACCCATCAAAGCAGGCCATAAATCATCATTGCCTCCTAAAAATTCAACTTTATCAGCAAATAAAGTGCTAGATTTTACAACGCGGGCGATATCATAATCCGCTTCTTTTATCGCTTTAATTTGCGGAACATTTGCTAGGAGTTTACCTAAAAAATCTATACTTAATCTTTGGCCTGTTCTGGAAGGAATATGATATAAAACAAGGGGTTTTTTTGCTTCTATGGCTACCGCTGAAAAATGTGCAACCATACCACTTAAATTAGGTTTATTATAGTAAGGTGTTACAACTAAATAAGCATCTGGGTTAAATTTAGAAGCAAGTTTAACATTAGCCAAAGTATGCTCGGTAGAATTTGAACCGACACCGATAATAATTTTTGCACGGCCCTTTATTTTAGAAGTGCAAAAAGATAAAATTTCTTCTTTTTCTTTATCTGTTAAAGCAGGCGGTTCAGCGGTAGTGCCAAGCAAACAAAACCCGCTTACACCGGCAGCAAGTTGCCTTTCAATTAAACCGGCAAGTGCCTCATAATCAACTTTTCCCCCCTTAAAAGGAGTGATCAAAGCAATATAAATTCCTTTAAACATTGGTAAACCCTCCAAATAAATTGTATCATTTATGTAAGCAAGTTTTTACGGAGGTTTTATGGCAGAAGAAAATCAAGAACAGCAAAATGCTGTAAATAATATACAACCGGAAGTAAAGCCGGAAGAACAAAATAAAGAAGTTCCGACTATGACTTCCTTTATCAAACAACAAATTCCCCAGATAAAACAAATGGAAGAAACAGAAAAACATAATAAAGAACTATCAAGTATAAAATTTTGGCTTATTTTGCTTTGTGTAGTTTTCACTTGTTCAATGCTAAGCGGTGTTTATTTGATTATTAACCCAATAAATACTGCCAACACTTTTGTTAAAGAGGAAACTACTGAACAACAAACAAAGAATTTCTTTAAAAATTCAAATCCTAAGGAAGGGGCAGCTGTTGTTAATATACGCGGGGAAATTGCCGAAAGTAGTGATAACAGTGCCTTTTCAAGCAAACAAAATGCCTCCACTATAGCGCGACGTATAAGAGAACTTGCAGATAAAAAAGAAGTCAAAGCCTTACTTCTTGATATAAATTCCCCCGGCGGTACTGTTGCAGCAGTGCAAGATATCTATAATGCCTTGAATTATTTTCGTGCCCAAAAAAAGCCTGTTGTGGCTTTAATGCGTGATGTCGCAGCAAGCGGCGGGTTTTATATTGCAATGGCAGCAGATAAAATAGTTGCCCAACCCGGAACGATGACAGGGTCTATCGGCGTAATAATGCAAACAACAAATGCCCAGGAGTTACTTAAAAAAATAGGTGTTGATTTTAATGCCGTAAAAAGCGGACAAAATAAAGATATCGGCGCAATTTATAAAGAACTCACAGAAGAACAAAAATTGCTTTTACAAGAAATGATTGATGAAACCTATCAACAGTTTTTTGAAGCAGTAAGAAAGGGACGCCCGAATATGGACGTAAACATTTTAAGAATTTATGCTGATGGACGTATTTTTACCGGTGCAAGAGCCCAAACCCTTGGTTTTATTGACGGTTTAGGCGGCGAGGAGAAAGCAAAAGAATATCTAAGCACCCTGACAGGAATAACAGACATTAAAATATTAAATCAAAAAAACAGATTTATGGAAGATTTCTTTTTCTCCTTTTCCAATCTGGCAGAAAGTTCCCTTGCTTTAAAACAAATCACAAAACCGCAAACACCGGCTTTGGCTTACATGCTTAATTTATAGGAGTTTTTATGTTTTCTACTCTCTTTAATTTTGTTTTAAAACCAAGCCCTACCATAAATCAAATTATGCAAGAACGTAAATTGAAACTTGCCTTATTAGGCTATTGTGTGGGGGCCTTCAGTATAGTCTTAGCCCGGGCCTTGACAGTAGGAACAAGTATTTTTGGGTTCATAACTTCTTTCTTGTTTATACTGTTTTTTAATGTATGTATCAGTTTTTTCTTTTCGGCAACTGCACATTTATTTTTGGAGCTGACAACAGGGCGCGGGCGCGCAGCTGGATTATTTGTTTTGCTTGGTCTTTCAGAATTCGCAAAAACTTTGTTTGTGGCCTTTTCACTAATTGCTTTAACTTTTCCTACACTACAGGGATATAAGGGATTATTTGTTTTAGCCGTTTTGTTGTTACAATTATTCTTTGTTTTATATATGATGAAACATGCCTACGGCCTTAGCAAAAAAATGACTTTATTTGCCTTGATTATATCTTTTGTGCCCTCTATTATTTGTTTTTTAGCAACAATTTTTATTTTGATAAGCGCAGTTTTTTTGCTTATTTTTGCTTAGCTTTTTTGCGGGCTTTTAAAGCTTTTTCTTTGGCTTTAGCAGCTTTCCACATAGCAAGCGCTTCTTCCGGAGTGCTTGCTTTTTTGTTACCAAAAACATGCGGATGGCGGCGGATAAGTTTTTTATTTAAGCCGTTTATAACTTGCGCCAAAGTAAAACGTTTTTGCTCTTGGGCAATATGGGCATGAAATAAAACTTGAAGCAACAAATCACCAAGTTCTTCACACAAATTATCATCGTCCTTATTTTGTATGGCTTTAATAACTTCTTCACTTTCTTCGCGCAGGTTTTTAATTAAACTTTCATGGGTTTGTGCCCTATCCCATTTACAACCTTTTGGACTGCGTAAAACTTTCAAGGTATGATTAATTTCTTCAAATAAAACTGATGCCTTTTTCATTTATATCACCTTTTTAAAAACTAATTTTTTATCTTTATTTATGACAGGATAGGAATAGGTACCGTCCAATACCTTATTTAAACCGATATCTATCTCTATAATTTTACCGTCTTCAGTTTCAAAATTTTCCTGTAATCTTGTATGGCCTAAAATTTGTTTAAACGGCACTTTCGAATAATTTTGTGCTAAATATCTTAAATCTTCCCAAAATATGCCACCAAAAGAATTTTTACCACCCCGTAAATAGCTTATATTGAAAATCGGGTGGGTGTAATTATCCTTTAAAACAGCTTTTTTAAAAAGGGTATTTATGTGTTTAACAAGTTTCAAAGGTGTGATTTTAGGTATTTCCTTTTTAAACACCTCATATAAATTATTGCAAATTCCGGAGTGGGTTATAACAAAACCTCTTACATAATAGGCTGCTTGCAAAGAACCTTCTTTAATTTGTTTGATAAGTTTATTGCGGTATTCTTCTATCTGAAAATAAGGTAAAGAAGTTATAAAATAATTTTTCTTAAGCAATTCAAGCTCATGGTTACCTACTAAGCGGACCACTTTCCCCCCGCTTCTTTTAGCCTCCTGTTGCAAAATATCTAAAAGCCCATCCACCTGGAGAGGATAATAACCTCGGTCAATAATGTCCCCTATTTGAACTAAAATATTTTGTTGGCCAGTCCACTCAAGATCAGGATTAATTAATTTAGCATGAATCAAAGCTGCGGCAAAACCATGATACTCCCCATGCACATCCCCTATAACAAAAATATTTTTTGCCGTATTTTTACTTTTACTTACCATATTAATATTATACAATTTAGTATAGGGTTATGCGGGAAAACAAATTCAAAAAAGCTTTAGAAGAACTTAAAAAAATACTTGGGGATAAAAATGTTTTAACTTCAAGGTTAAACCTTTTGCTTAACAGTTATGACAGCAGCCCCTTAAAAGCAAGGCCTGAAGCTGTTTTAAATATAAAAACTACAACACAAGTTGCAAAAGTTATGGAAATTTTACATAAATATGATTTCCCGACAACGGTAAGGATGAGTGCCTCAAATCACGACGGTGCCTGCCTGCCTTTAAAAGGCGGTTTCGTTTTAAATTTAGCTGCACTTGATAAAGTTCTTGAAATAAATACCAAAGAAACTTATGCTATTGTTGAAAGCGGGGTTGTAAATCAAGATTTACAGGATATTTTAGCACCCCTCGGTTTCTTTTTTGCGCCGGACCCTGCAAGCAGGGCCTTCTCAACGGTCGGGGGGAATTTTGCTTTAAATGCCGGGGGGGCCCGCAGTTTAAAATACGGCGCCAGTGCGCAAAATCTAATTGGTGCTGAAATTGTTTTGGCTAACGGTAAAATATTAAATTTAACTAAAGAAAACCCGCTTTTACATTTGCTTACCCATAGTGAGGGAACTTTGGGAATTATCACAAAATTAAAAGTAAAAATACTTCCGCTTGCACCGTACAAAGAAACTTTAACTGCCGGTTTTTTAAATTTAAAAGATACAATGCAAGCAGTACAAAAAATAATTTCTCTGGGATTTTTACCTAGTGCTTTGGAAGTTATGGATGAAAATGCCCTGTCTTTAACAGAATATAAAAATACAAATATTAAAACACTGCTGATAGCGGAATTTGAAGGTAAGAAAAAGCAAATTTCAGAAGATACAAAAAAAATAATAAATATTTTTAAAAATACTGGGGCAGAAGAAATAAAAACAAAATTGACCAAAGAGGAACTTGAAAAAGTTTGGCTTACCAGGGCAAAAGCCGCGCTTGCTTTAGCTAAAGAAGCAAATGGTCTTGTTTCTTATGATTATGCTGTAGAACGCCCGAAACTCGCCACAGCTGTTGAATTTGTTCAAGATACCTTAAAAAAACACAATTTAAGGGGAACAATAGTTTTCCATGCAGGCGACGGTAACTTCCACCCAAATATTATTTTTGACGGGAATAATGCCTATGAGGCAAATCAAATAAAAATTGCTCTCAAAGAAATTGATAAATTTGTTTCTTCTATGGGAGGGACTCTTAGTGCAGAGCATGGTATTGCCGTTCAAAAACGCGCAGTAATGAATATATTTTTTAGCCAAGATACTTTGAATCTATTCAATAAAATAAAAAATACTTTAGATACAAAAGACATGTTAAACCCACAAAAAATATTGCCCCTCTGCGACAGTAAAAAACAAGATGTTCCCACCTGGACATCAATTTTTTACGAACAAGCAAAAGGCCAAAAAGAATTTGATTTTAAACAAATAAAAACTTTAAATAAAATTATTGATTTTGATAAAGAAAATTATACTTTAACCGTACAAGCAGGGGCTTTGATTGAAGATTTAAATAAACAGTTAAACCCTCTTAAATTTTATTTACCGACTGCGCAAAAAAGAGGTACTTTGCTTGATTTATTTTTAAGCGGTAAAGACACAAATTTCCCTGATTTTGTTACAGGCCTAACTTTTGTGTGCGGGGAAGGTTTAATAAATATAGGCGGTAAATTCGTTAAAAATGCAGCCGGTTATGACCTCATACATTTTATGGCAGGCACCCAAGGTGCGTTTGGGGCACCGCTTGTTTTTACTTTGCGGTTATTACCTTATCAAATTAAGAGCAAAGTAAACAAAAATAAATTTGAAATTAATGAAACATTAATAAATCTTAAAAAAGTTTTTGATAAGAATAATATTTTTAAACCTAAAATTTTTAAGGACTATTTGGATGAAAAAACAAAACTTTGATACTGTTTTTTGTGATGCTTTAAAATGCAATCATTGCGGCTTATGTTTACAAAATTGCCCGGCTTACCGCCTATATAAACAGGAGGGCTATGGCCCCCGCGGTCGGGTTCAAATTGCGGCACTCTTAGCAAAAAAGAAATTAACTTTAAGGCAAGACGGCGGTGATATCCTAAAAATTATAAAAACTTGCAAAAAGTGCAACAACTGTACTGTTTTGTGTCCGGCTGGGCTTAACCCTCAAAAAATAAACGAGAAACTGAAAAATATTTTGAATATTAAAGACAAAAGGCCTAAAACACTAGGGTTCAAAAATATTTTGTTTAGAATTTATTTTAGGAAATTTTTTGATAAAACAGATAATTTGTTTTTAACCTCTTCTACAAATTTTAAACAAGTTAAACAAAGTCTGGATTTATTAAACAAAAATGGTTTTGACAGAACTTTATACAAAAAAATTATTACCCCTTATTCTTTAGAAAAGCTACCGGAATTTAAAACCTATATTTTTGATGATATTGAAAATTACCGCCTTATAAAAAACAAAATTTCAGAAGGTAAAATAAAATTAGATACCAAACAAATTTTATTTATCACGCAGGTTTTAAAACCAAAAACTGTAAAATTATCCGATGACAGCCTAATAATTTTATCAAACACTTATCTAACTCAAGAAATGAAAGAAGAAGAAGGAAAATTATTTGAAGTATTTAAAAATAACACCTTAAATTTTGTTAATAATAGGTATTATTACGGGCCGAACTATCATCCAAAAACTGTGGGATATTTAAAAAGCGTCCCGCAAAAAATTTTAATTACTTTAAGTGAAAGAGATAATATTTTCCTAAAAAAACTACTCAAGAAATATAAGATAGATAAAGAGATTATACCAATAGAAACTATTATTACCCAGTAACAAACCTTTTTTGTATATTTAAAACCCCCTTTAAAATAAGGGGGTTTTGAAAATGGTGGACCTGGTCGGGATCGAACCGGCGACCTCCTGCATGCCATGCAGGCGCTCTCCCAGCTGAGCTACAGGCCCTTATGAATATATTATACCAAATATTTAAACCAATTTACTGCAAAAGGTAAAGCTTATATCTTTAAAAAAAGTAAAATCTGCCCAAAAATAAATTAAATTACACAAACGCATTGCTCTATTTTAATTAAAATTTACGTCGGTAAAAAAGAAAAAATAAAATATTTTAAACTACCCCCTTGACAAATTCAAAAAAACCCTTATACTATGGTATGGGTAGCAGATAAGGGGCTTAGATTTTAATAAGCGTTTCCAACTCTAAAAAAGAGTGCTACCCGAAGATTTGAAGGTGGGCCCTTTTCAAGTAGTTGCTGTGATTTTGGGTGATTGCTTGGGGCTGGCGGAAATCCCTAAAGGGTGCCGGTTTTAGGGCTTGCAAGTGAGGGAGGCAGCTTAGGTAGCGCAGGTTTCTTGGGTTGTTGCTCTTGCGAAAGCGGTTTAGGTGTAGTTGTTTTGCACTTAGGCTGTCCGGGGCGGCGGTGCGGTGAGTTTACCCCCGTTTGCCAAAGGTGCGGTAGGGATTACCGCAGAAGTTAGCAGTAAAGGAGACGTATATGGAGGATAACTCCAGTTGTCGTTAGGGCAGGTTCGGTGGATAACTGAGCCTGCTCTTTTTATGTGGAAAAAAAGTATAATGTTTATATGGAGAAACTTTCTTACCTAGGTCATAGAGAACGTATTAAAAATAAATTTAAAAAAGAAGGCCTTAAACCCTTTTTAGATCATGAAGTGCTGGAACTTTTATTAACTTACTCCATTCCCCGTAAAGATACAAAAAAATTAGCTTGGGATTTGCTCAATACTTTTGGGTCCTTAAGCGGTGTTTTAGAAGCAAGTAATTTTGATTTACAAAAAATAGCAGGTGTAGGCCCGCAAAGCGCAATGCTGATTAATATAGTGAGGGAAATTATAACCCGCCATTCCTACGACAAAGTTAAAAAGCGCCACAGTATTGCTAATCATGAAGAACTTTATAATTACTGCATGGCCCATCTCCAAAATAAAAAACAAGAGTGTTTTGAAGTGTTGTTTTTAGATATAAAACTCCGTTTAATAGCTGCGGAAGTATTATCCGAGGGTAATATTGATAATACCACCGTTTATCCCCGTAAATTAATTGAACTTATTTTAAAACACGGGGCAAAATCTATAATATGTGTACACAATCACCCTTCAGGGGATCCAACCCCGTCTAATGAAGATAAATTTATGACAAATAATTTAAAAAATGTTTTGGAAATTTTGTCCGTTAAAGTGTTAGATCATATAATAGTCGGGCGCGGTAAAATTTACAGTTTTGCAACTGATTCTTATATAGAAAAACCAAAATTGTTTTTATGAAGAGCAATTTATTAAAAGAAGTTTTAAAACATCAGGTATATCCGGCTCTAGGCTGTACGGAGCCTGTTTCCGTTGCACTGTCAGCAGCCTGTGCGGCAAGTGCTTTAAAAAAGGAAAATATTAAAAAAGCTACTTTATTTTTAGATGGGGCAACTTTTAAAAACGGCCTAGGGGTAAAAGTTCCAAATACAGGCGGGCTTCGCGGGAATCTGGTAGCGGCTGCTTTAGGCTTAGTTTTAAAAAACCCAGAGAAAAAAATGGAACTTTTAAAATATGTTACTCCTAAAATTTTAAATATAGCCCTCGATTTAATTAAACAAAAACGTGTAGTTTTAAACACTGTTTCAAAAAAAGGTTTTTATATTTGCGTTAAGGCAATTGGAGAAAAGGGCAATAAAGTTAAATGTGTAATTTCAGGCGGTCATCAGGAAATTTCTTACCTTTCCTTAAACAATAAAATTTTAAAAGAAAAGAAACAAAAAGCACAAAAAAATTCTTATTTACAGAAACTAAAAACTGCAACTGTTGCTGATTTAATTTATGCCGCAGAACAGGCCGATAAAGAAGATTTAGCCTATATCAAACAAGGCGTTAAAATGAATTTATCCGCTTCAAAAGCCGCTGAAGGGCTAAAAAAAGTCGGTTTCTATTTAAAGAATTTAGTTAGACAAAAAATTTTAAGTAAAAATTTAGTTATTGATACAAAAATTTTATGTGCCCAAGCTGCCGACGGACGTATGGACGGCTTTTCCCATCCGGTAATGAGTTCAGGCGGGTCCGGCAATCAGGGTATTGTGGCAATTTTGGTGCCTTACTATGTCGGTTCGCAACTAAAAATTAAAGAAGAAAAAATTTTAAAAAGCATAGCCCTTTCACATTTATTAAACGGCTATGTTAAAGTTTTTACCGGTGAGCTCGCCCCCATTTGCGGCTGCGCTATTGCAGCGGGTGTGGGTGCTGCTGCCGCTTTGGTATACCAACAAAAAGGTGCTGATATCAAAGCCATAACGCTTGCAATAAATAATATTATAAGTGACATCGGCGGTATGCTTTGCGATGGTGCAAAAAGCGGATGTGCTTTAAAAGTTGTTAGTTCTGTTGACAGTGCTTTGAGGGCTGCTTTTATGGGCATTAAGCATTACGGCATTACAGAAGCGGAAGGCTTTGTCGGTAACTGTGCTGAAAAAACTATTCAAAATTTAAGTAAAATTTCAAATGTCGGTATGCTTAAAGTGGATAGCACTATCGTCGGAATAATGAAGGAAAAAATTAAATAATGAAAGCAGTTTTTATTTTAGTCCGCCCCAGAAACCCTTTAAATATCGGTGCTTGTGCACGCGCGATGGGTAATTTCGGTTTTACAGATTTAAGGCTTGTGGAGCCTTATGCCCCCTCATGGAAAGAGGCTGTTACCGCAGTCCATGCAAGCCATATCTTAAAAAAAGCAAAAATTTTTAAAAGTTTAAAAGAGGCAGCTGCCGATTGTTCCACCCTGCTTGCCACTACTTCACTAGATAGGCGTGTAGCATACCGCAAAGTTATAAGTTTACCGGAAATTTCAAGAAGTTTGCCGAAGTTTACAGGCAAAACTGCCTTTGTTTTCGGATCAGAAAAAACAGGTTTAAGCTCGGAAGATATTGCGCTTGCAAATTATATTTTACATATACCGACAAACCCAAAAATCCCTTCACTAAA
>CADAFA010000004.1:0-1140 GCA_902787065.1 uncultured Elusimicrobium sp. | reverse complement strand
CACTTATGCTTTGCTGTTACGAAATTGCAAAACATGATTTTCAAAGTCCGTCAATAAAGAGTGAGAAAATTGCCAAACAAAGTGACTATGCAATTTTTGAAAAGGAATTCCAAAACTTTCTTAAAAAAGTTCCGCGCCCGCCTGTCTTAAATGATAAAAACTGCATGGAATATTTTAATGAAATTAAAGCCAAAAGTGCTTTAACCACACGGGAAGTTTATTTTCTTAAGAGTTTACTTGTTCGCACTTTAAAACTTATTAAATAATTTTTTTACCCTTTTAAATCTTATATTTATGCTTACCCTTCTTGCCTATTAAGGTTTCTGATTGTAAAAATACTACAATATATTTTTATTTTCACGACTGAGGGCTTGACAACGTTTTTTTTTTTTTTTTTTTTTATTTTAATATAAAAGTATTTAAAAACGCTTTAGTACGTATACGTAAATTAGGAGGCTTTATGAATAAAATAAAAAATAGCAGTCAAGGTTTTACATTGCTTGAATTATTAGTAGTTGTTTTAATTATCGGTATACTCGCAGGTATTGCACTACCGCAATATAAAAAAGCAGTTTATAAAGCAAAATTTATACAGGCAACACTTATGATAGATAACATTTATAAAGCACAACAAGAATATTATGCTTTTCATGGTCAATATGCAGTTGATTTCCCTTCACTTAATATGGACCTTCCTCCAACTAACGGAACTCCGACTAATTATGCTTATTGGGATTGGGGTTATTGTTTTATTATTGCCAATGATTCACAAAATGCTTATTACGGAGGTTGCGGTAACACCAAACTTGGAGTAAGAAAACTTACTTGGTGGAGTTCAAAATATTCACTTTGTTATGCGAACAAAAATAATGCTACCTCGCAAGAAATTTGCCAAGCCGTAACAGGCAAAACAGCAGAACAAAGAACTTCTGTTGGAAACGATTATGTTTACAATTTCTAATAAATGATATGAATACAAAACCGGCAAGTATTTTTGAGGAAAATTCTGTTTTACAACCCCACCCCCAACCCCTCCGCCTTTGCAAGCAAAGGGGCGGGGAGTAAAAGAAAGTATTTTAATTATAGCGGAAGTAAACATTCTCGCGCTGCGCAGCAGATTTAAGATGATTTTTTATTTTT
>CADAFA010000003.1 GCA_902787065.1 uncultured Elusimicrobium sp. | reverse complement strand
TTTTTACCGATTTTTACTGGCTTTGGGTTGGCATTATGGCGTGTTTTGGGGTTTAAATCGTGGTTAAGGGTAACAATAGTTGTACCTTGCCCGATCATTGTATTATCGCCGATTTCTATACCGCCATTATCTTGAAAACGGCAGCATGAATTAATAAAAACCGCTTTTCCGAGTTTTAAATTTTTCCCAAATTCGGTATAAAATGGAGGGAACAAAATGCAACTTTCATCTATTTTGCTGGCAGTTAATTTGGAAAGAAGTTTCCTCACTTGCTTTTGAGTATGATACTTATTATTCATTTCCATTGTTATTTTAAGGGCTTCCTCTGCGTATTTACCAAAGGCATTTAACAATTCTTTTCCTATTTCTATTTTTGTGCCTTTTTTCATTAATTTCCTGATTTGTTCTATATTCATAATTAGAGCGACCCCTTTTGCAAGTGCTTAGATTAACTTATTTCTATTATACAATTTATGATATATGAAAACATATAAAAGTACATAAAAGTATAAAAAATTAAGGGTATTTATTCCCTCTTTAACTAGAACATTAGACACTCCATTGGATTGTAAGAGTATAATTCAAACTAAGTTGACCGTTGTAATATGTGGGGGATAATCTGCCATTTCTGATAATATCCTCTACACAAAAGTAAGGGGGTAATTTTGCTATAAGATTATGTTTTTGTTTCTTAATTTTTTATAAAATATTATGTATATACATTTTATTAAGCAGGAGCACCTATGCCATCATTTATACAATTTATCAAAATGCTTATATCCGGTAAAACCTTAAAAGGAATTAAGTTTAGGACGGATTTATCTATTATTTTGACTTTTGCAGTTCTTATTATAGAAATAGTCGTTTTCTATGTTTGTTGGGATTCTATTCCGGATATGATTAAATATGATTATGACTTTTCCGGCGTACCAAATAATATTGGCGAGAAAAAATGGCTTTGGGCAAATATTGCTTTACAAATGTTTATTTGTGCTTTTGTGTTTATAATAAAATATTTTTCATACAAAACCAAGCGCGTCCGTCATATTGTTTATGACAAAAACAACAATTTAATTCCGATTCTGGATAAAAGATTTTCTATGTTTGCTTGGGAAACAGCAATGCTTTTTGTAACTACGGAACAATGTTATATTTTTGCACTTCTTGATATTATCGAAAACCGCATGTGTGATGATTTAGTAACAATTATATTCCTATTCTGGCAAATTGTACTTATCATTGAATTTGTGGCAGATATAAAAGCATTAAAAGCCAACAGTAAAAATCTTGATGGGGTTAAATAAACGCTAACAACCTAATTGTTAATTGGGCCTACTGCGCAATATGCCGTAAATGTTCTGGTATAATAAATACCCATGGTTAAGGCTATCAGGGTTTCGTCAAGCCAATTATTATTTGTTGTCATCTTAACAATTTTTCCGTTTGGGCAAATTTTGGAAAAATCGTGTTCGTGTTTCCTCCCCATACCCCAGAAGAAAAAATGGTCTCTTTCCGAATATTTTTGAACATTTGAATATTTGTCTGCATTTCTGTCCATAATAAATTTTGAATTTGTACAACCACACAAAATACCTGCAAATAAGATAGCACATAAAATAAATAATTTTTGTTTTTTCATAGATTAGTTCCTTTTTGGATTAAGTTTCCCTTTATTCTTGATTTGAGTTTCCTCTTAACTTCTATTATACATAATATTGAGGAAACAATAAAAAGTAACATTTTTAAAATAATTTCGCCCACAATTATGTAACTAGGCTCCTTTAATTTTACTATAATATGTATATGGTTAAATTTGAAACAAAAGGCGAAGTGGTAACCATTACTTTAGAAGGTGTTCTTAATGGAAATGAACACTTTGATATTGCTGCCGAAGCTTTATCTAATAAGAAAATACAAATACTCGGTAAAGATATTACATCTTGGAATACAGATTTCGTCGTTACCCTTTTTAATTTATTAAAACATATCTCTAAAAATAATATTACCTATTTACATCTGCCGGAAGGCATGGAACAATTACTGCATTTAGCTTTTCAAACACCATATAAAGAAGAAGAAAATTTACCGCCTAGCCTTCCCTTTTTAGAACATATCGGGGATTTGGGAATTCGCTTTTGCCGTTCTTTTAAAAAAGGCGGTATTTTTATTTTAGACAGCATTTCTTCTTGGGGCAGGCAACTGCTAGGTAAAGCCGTATATCGCAGTAAAGATTTTTGGATGATTTTATCAGATTGCGGCCCAAAATCTATTCTTATTGTATCCTTAATCAGCTTTATGGTTGGGCTTATTTTGGCCTTCGTAGGGGCTATACAACTTAAAACGTTTGGGGCACAAATTTATGTGGCAAGTTTGGTTACTATCGGCATGACGCGTATTATGGGTGCAATCATGACCGGTGTTATTATGGCTGGCAGAACAGGGGCCTCTTATGCAGCCACTATCGGTACTATGCAGGTTAATGAGGAATTAGACGCCTTGCAAACTATGGGCATTTCTCGGACAGATTTTTTGGTTTTACCGCGCATGAACGCATTGATTCTCTCTATGCCTATTTTAATTTTACTCTCAGATTTTATGGGTATTTTAGGCGGATGTTTTGTATGTGTGTTATTTTGGGATATCCCGTTGGCAGAATATGTTAAATATGCTGTTAATTCTTTTTTTATAAAGAATTTTTTGGTGGGTGTTTTCCACGGCATTGTTTTCGGGTTTATAATTGCTTTGTGCGGTTGCTATTTCGGTGTAAATTGCGGCCGTAATGCTGACAGCGTCGGAACTGCCACTACCAATGCGGTAGTATATGCTATTGTTTGGATGATTGTGATGACGGGTTTACTTACCGCCCTCTTTCAAGTATTGGGAATATGATGAAACAAGATTATATTATTCGTGCAGAAAATTTAAGCATCGGTTATGATAATAAGGTAATTATGCGCAATTTGTCCTTTAATATTCCTAAGGGTGATATTTTCATCATTATGGGCGGTTCCGGTTGCGGTAAAAGTACCCTGTTGCGAACCTTAACAGGCCTTATTCCGGCACAATCGGGGGAAATTTGGATACGGAATATAGATTTTATAAAAGCCCGTAAAAGAGAAAAATTGGAAATAATGAAACATAGCGGTATTTTATATCAAAGCGGAGCCTTATTCAGTTCTATGACTTTAGCAGAAAATGTTGCGCTTCCTTTGCAACAATATACCAAACATTCTCAAGATAAAATCGACAAAATTGTATCGTTTAAATTAGCATTAGTCGGTTTATCTGGTTATGAAAATTATTATCCTTCCGAAATTAGCGGCGGTATGCGTAAACGCGCAGGGCTTGCGCGGGCACTTGCCTTAGACCCTGAGATAGTTTATTTTGATGAACCGTCAGCCGGGCTAGACCCAGTCAGTTCCAGAAATTTAGATGATTTAATATTGGAAGTTAATAAAACATTGGGTACAACTATTATTGTTGTAACACATGAATTGCCTTCTATTTTTGCGATTGGTAAAAACAGCATTTTCCTTGATAAGACTGTTAAGACCATATCGGCAAAAGGCAACCCAAACGAACTGTTAAAAAACCCGCCCAATGAACAAGTTTTTGAGTTTTTAACAAGAGGAGTTAAACATGAAAAAAGAACCAAATAAAAAAATTGTCGGTCTATTTCTGCTTATAGGTTTTGCATTGTTTTTGGCACTAATCGGGAAATCTGTTCTTGATAAAATACAATCAGATACAAAAGATTTGGCCGTAATGTATTTTGACGAATCATTACCGGGCTTATCAGAAGGTGCCCCCGTTATATTTAGAGGGGTAGAAGTCGGTAAAGTCACACGCATAGTATTGGTGACTAATAAAGATGATTTGGATTTTCATGTAGCGGTTTATGTCCGCTTTAAAGAAACAGATATTATCAGTGAGGGTTCCCTTTGGGAGAAAGTGTGGAAGAAACAAAAAGAAGATTTTGATTTTTTGAGTATTATGATCAAAGAGGGGCTTCGGGCGCGCTTGGCATCCCAGAGCTATTTAACGGGACAACTTAGAATTGATTTGGTTATGTTACCGGGCACGGAAGTTGTAATGTTTGAGAGCCCCAAAAAGGATAATATCCCACAAATTCCGACGGTTTTATCGCAGAAAGAAGAACTTGTTCGTGGATTAAATAGAATTAGAATTCAAGAAACACTTGAAAAAATTAACACGGTAACAGATGTATTAGGCAAAGAATTGCCTGTATTGTTACCTGCCTTAACAAAAAGTGCAGAAAATTTAGACGAAAGTTTATCAAAAATAGCCCAAGGCGCCGGAGAAACAATGAATAACTTAAATGAATCTTTACGTAATGTTTCGGACGCAGCTAAATCAGTGGAGAATTTGACAGATTATTTGGAAAGACATCCGGAATCTTTAATTAAAGGTAAAAAAGGAGAAAAACATGAAAATTATTAAAATTATCGTCCCTTGTTTATTACTAAGCGGTTGTTTACTTGGTACCAGCAAACAATCTAGGTTTTACACACAAGATGCTATTGCTACGGAAGCGATTTCAATTGACTACAATGCTTTTGTGGGTGTTGATCGTGTTCAACTTCCGAAATATGTGGATCGTCCTCAAATGGTTACGCAACTTAAAGATACCGTACAAATAAATATATCGGAATATAACAGGTGGGTTGAATCCCCTGCCTTTTTAGCAACGCGCGTGGTAACAGAAAATTTAAGCACATTTCTCCCTGCCGCAAAAATCAAGATGAACCAATCAAAAGGGGAAGGTTTTGACTATACGGTTTCTGTTGAAATTGTTAAAATAAATGCAGTTTTAGAAGATAAAGCAGAACTTGTTGCGTGGTTTACCATTAAAGATCATAAAGGCAAAACAATAACAAATCAAAAGTTTGCAAAGACTGTCAAAATCGGTAAAACTTACGACGATTTGGCCCTTGGATATAGTCAATTATTATCTGACCTTAGCCGTGAAATTGCAAATATTTTGATTAAATAACAATTAAAATAATATAGTAAAATCAAAGTAAGAGTTATTTAAAAAAGGAGAGTATATGAAAAAGATTTTAAAACCCATTTTATATACCATATTAATATTGTTAGGGTTCTTTGTAGGTAAATTTTTAGTAAATTATTCTATGACAGGGCGATTTATATCAGATTATTGTAATTCATGTCAGGAGTATGAAATTAAAAATTTAGGTTGGCTCAAAACCTCTTTACCATTTTCCTTACAAGCTGATCAAACATTAAAAAATGAATTTGCGAATACGCAATTTCAAGAAGCTGTAGAAAGTATGGAAACATATAAAGGAACTTATGATAAAAAATTATTTTTTCTCTCCATTTCTCATTTGGTTTATGCTTCCACAATTAAACCGAATCCTCTTACTGCTTTTGCTTCTAGTGTAGGAGGTTCAGGTTATGATAAAAACGAAGTAGATAAGGCTATTAAAAATGCTATTAAAAGCAATGAAAATGGAAGTATCAAATATAAGTATCACACAGAAGCTCCGGTTGGGAATTCTCCTGCGGTATTTGGAATTATTATCTGTGTAAAAAATAATCAAAGTATAATGCTATGGGCGCAAGGTTATAATACAAAACAAAATAAAGATATTATAAACCATGTTCTTAGTGAAACTGTCTGTTTCCCGGAAGATAAGTAAACTATTATATTTTTTATTTAAAAGTAGGAGTTGTTTGGTAGGTTCGATTTATATGTCACAATGAATCTACCGACGTTATCTCAGACGAAGAACACGCTATTTCTTTATACAAAATCTACTGAAATTTTAGTCGTTTTCTCTTCTGAAAATGTCAAAAAACGGGAGCATTCTTATTTAAATTTTGCTTGACTTGGAGTTAACTCTAACTGATATAATATTATTATAATTTAACTAAGGAGAATATTATGTTGGGAACTTTTACTTATCATAACCCTACGAAACTTTACTTCGGGGAAGATGCTTTAAATAATTTAAATCAAGAGTTGCCGAAATACGGCAAAACCGTTCAACTGATTTACGGTGGCGGTTCCATTAAAAAGAACGGTATTTATGATGCCGTAGTAAAAATTTTAAAAGAAAACGGCAAAGAAATTGTGGAAGACGGCGGCGTAATGCCAAACCCAACGGTGGAAAAATTAAAAGGAGGTGTTGAAATTGCCCGCAAACATAATGTTGATTTGCTTTTAGCAGTAGGCGGCGGTTCTTGTTGCGATTATGCCAAGGCGGTTTCAGTTTCGGTTAATTGCGAAGATGACCCGTGGGAAAAATATTTTATTCGTTTTGAAGAACCCACTTGCAAAATTTTACCTGTCGGTTGTGTTTTAACTATGGTCGGTACCGGTTCGGAAATGAACGGCGGTTCGGTAATCACGAACCATGAAAAGCACCTCAAAATCGGTCATGTTTTCGGCACGGAAGTTATGCCTAAATTTGCTATATTAAACCCTAAATTTACCTTTACACTCCCACACAAACAAATGGTGGCCGGCATATACGATATCTTTAATCATATTTGTGAACAATACTTTTCCGGCACAGATGATAATACCAGCGATTATTTGGCAGAAGGTTTAATGCGTTCAGTTGTTCATAGTTCTTTAATAGCGGTAGAAAACCCGCAAGACTATGAAGCACGTTCAAATATTATGTGGTGTGCAACTTGGGCATTAAATACTTTAATCGCAAAAGGTAAAACTACCGATTGGATGATGCATATGTTAGGCCAAGCGGTCGGTGCATATACCGATGCTACGCACGGCATGACGCTTGCGGCAGTTTCTTTGCCTTATTACCGCCATATTTTGCCTTACGGGCTTGCTAAATTTAAACGCTTTGCTATAAATGTTTGGAATATTAATCCACAAGGCAAAACAGATGAACAAATTGCTAGTGAAGGCCTGCAAGCACTTGAGAATTGGATGAAAAAGATAGGCCTTACTTTAAAAATCAGCGAACTTGGTGCAACACCTGACATGATTGAGGGCATAGCAGATGCAACGCTCATTTTAAAGGGCGGTTACAAAGTGCTTGACCGTAAAGAAATTGTTGAAATCTTAAAGGAAAGTTTATAGTTTATGACAATTTCCGAAATAAGTAAAAAATGCAACATTTCGCCCGATACATTACGCTACTATGAAAAAGTGGGATTGCTCTCGTATGTAAACCGCACTTCCGGTGGTATACGCAATTATACCGAGCAAGATTGCGCGCAAGTAGAATTTATTAAATGTATGCGTAGCGCAGGCCTTTCCATAGAAATATTGCGAAGATATTTTGAACTTTTTAGACGTGGTAAACGCACCCTTAAAGCACGCAGAGATTTACTTGCAAAGGAAAGGGAAAATTTACAAATGCGTTTTAAAGAATTACAAGATACAATTAAGCGCCTTGATTATAAAATTTCCGTTTATGATAAAGCGCTTAAATCAAAAGACAATGAACTTAAATTTTAAGGAGAAAAAATACTTAAAAAAATACTTATTGTTTTATTAATTTTAGCAATTTGCGGTGGTATAGTTGCGATATTCCATAATATAAGGGTTGCACTCCGCAATAAAAAGGAACTGTCCGCTTTTGCTAAAGCAATACCTTACAATGCAAAACTTGGTAAAGTATTGATAGTTTATTATTCTTTGACGCAGCATACCCAAGATATTGCAAATCAAATTGCCAAACTGACAAATGCCGATATTTACCGTATTCAAACGGAAGAAGAATTAAAACCTTCGCTTTCTTTTTATTCACGTGTTAAAAAGGATTTAAAGAATAAAACTTACCCGGCTTTGAAAGGGCAAATGCCAAATGTAGATGATTACGATATAATATTTGTCGGCAGCCCTGTTTGGTGGTATACAATGGCAACACCGATGTATTCCTTTTTAGGTCAAACCGATTTTAAAGGTAAAAAAGTTATACCGTTTTCCACACAAGGCAGCAACCCGGGTAATTTCTTGCAAGATTTTAATGCTAATGCCAAAAATGCAAAAATCGGCACTTATGCAAATTTTAATAATGTAAGTGCAAAATATAATGAAGCCGTCCATAATAAAATTGTGCATTGGCTTAATAGTTTATAGGAGATATTATGAAAAAATCACTTGTTACATATTTTAGTGCAAGCGGTGTAACTGCAGAACTTGCCAAACGCTTAGCTACGGCGGTGCAAGCAGATATTTATGAAATTAAACCTAAAACACCTTATACGGACGCAGACCTTAATTGGATGGACAAAAACAGCCGTAGTTCTGTGGAAATGAAAGATTTATCTTGCCGCCCTGCTACCGCAAATGCAATGCCGGATGTGCAAAAATATGATGTAGTTTTTGTAGGGTTTCCTGTTTGGTGGTATAGGGAGCCAAGCATTATTGATACCTTTATGGAAGCTTGTAACTTTGACGGCAAAACGGTTGTGCCTTTTGCCACTTCAGGTGGTAGCAGTATCGGTGAAGCAGGAAAGAATATGCAAAAACTCGCACCGGGCGCAAAAGTACACAAAGGTGAGTGCTTAAATGCAAATACAGCTGAAACCGCGCTTACAGATTGGGCTAAAAATTATTTATAGGAGAAATTATGAAAAAGTTATTAACATTATTATTAGGACTAGTGGTTTTAACAGCATGCCACAACGCACAAAAAGTGCAAACAAATGAAACAAAAAATAAACCTGTTGTCTATTTTACCCAAGACATCAGCCCGGAAGGTCTTGTCAAAATATATGATAAGATTTCCAAAAATATTGAAGGCAAAGTGGCTATTAAGTTCCATACGGGTGAGCCGCATGGACCAAATATTTTACCTGTTCCTATGGTAAAAGCATTGTGGGAACATATCCCAAACAGCAGATTGGTTGAAACAAATGTGTTTTATGATTCACCTCGCCAAACCACAAAAGGCCATCGCGAAACACTTAAAATCAACGGTTGGACTTTTACCGAAGTTGATATTATGGATGAAGACGGAACAGTTATGCTTCCTATAAAAGGTGGCAAACACTTCAAAGAAATGTCCATGGGTAGCCATGTTTTAAATTATGATTCTTTGGTAGTTTTAACCCACTTTAAAGGGCATACTATGGGCGGTTATGGCGGTAGTTTAAAAAACATTGCTATCGGTATGGCGGATGGTAAAATCGGCAAAAAGATGATACACCAAAAAGGCGATGAGCAATGGGGATATACAGGTGCCCGTTTCCAAGAAAATATGGTAGAATCTGCTAAAGCAACTGTGGACCATTTCGGTAAAAAAATTGTTTATATCAATGTTTTACGCCGTATGTCTGTTGATTGTGATTGTGCAGGTACTTCTGCCGCTGAGCCCAAAGCGCATGATATTGGCATCTTAGCATCTACTGATTTAATGGCGGTAGACCAAGCATCTTTAGACCAAGTTTATGCCTTGCCGGAACATGAAGGGCATGACTTAAAGGAACGCATTGAATCACGTGAAGGCTTACGTCAAATTTCTTACATGAAAGAACTTGGCATGGGTACCGGAGAATATACCTTGGTAAATATTGATAAATAAAATCTAGAGTATAAAAAATTTAGGTGCTTGGAAATCTGAAGATTAAGAGATTTTAAAAAAGGAAATTATAAGGAGATTATATGAGTAAAAAAGTTTTAATTATTTCTGCTTCACCGCGCAAGGGTGGCAATTCTGATGTTTTGTGCGACCAATTTTTGCTTGGCGCAAAAGAAGCCGGCCACGAGGTAGAAAAAGTGTTTTTGCGCGATAAAAAAATAAATTATTGTATGGGTTGCGGTGTGTGTAATAACACTCATACCTGCGTGCAAAAAGACGATATGAAAGACCTTCTTGAAAAAATGGTTAAGGCAGATGTTCTTGTGCTTGCTACCCCGGTTTATTTTTACACAATGGACGGCCAACTTAAAACATTTATTGACCGCTGTGTTTCAAGATATACCGAAATGACAAATAAAGAAGTTTATTTTATCGTAAGTGCCGCCGATACCGAAAAAACAAATTTAAAACCTACAATAGAGGGCTTGCGCGGTTTTACGCGTGATTGTCTTGAGGGCACAAAAGAAAAAGGTATTATATACGGAACAGGTGCTTGGAAAGTTGGGGAAATAAAGAATTTACCCGCCTATCAAGAAGCCTATGAAACAGGCAAAAAGTGCTAAAAGGAGCAATATATGAAGAAAATATTAATATTTTTAACAGCAGTTTTATTTGTTATAGCCTGTAATGTCAAACCTAGTGCAAAAGAGGGCACAAAGCCAACGCCATCACAAAAGAAAAATGTATTAGTTGCTTATTTTTCCGCCACAGGCACAACAAAAAAAGTGGCCCAAAATTTAGCCCAAATAACCAAGGGCGATATTTACGAAATAAAACCTTTAACTCTTTATACAAGTGAAGATTTAGATTGGACTAATCCCAATTCAAGAACTTCCTTAGAAATGAAAGACCAAACTTTCCGCCCGGGTATAGTGCAGGAAAATCTTTCTCTTAAAGATTATGATATTATTTATCTTGGTTTTCCTATTTGGTGGGGCACTGCACCTACAATAGTAAGAACTTTTCTTGAAAAACAAGATTTTTCAAACAAAAAAGTTATTATCTTTGTTACTTCGGGAACCGGCGGTATTGGTAATGTAGATCAAGATTTAAAATCAAGTATATCTTCTCCTGCGATAATTATTAAAGGCAAAGCTCTAAACGGTAATCCTTCCGTTGAAGAATTAACAGAGTGGGTTAAAACCTTAAAATAAAATTAAAACTTCTAAGATATTAAAAACCGCCCTTTGTTTATACATCGGGCGGTTCTTTACTTTGAAAAATTTTTTAAAAGTATATGTATAATCAATTGTTCGATTTATAGGTTATTCTCGAATACACCGACGGTGTCTTAGACGAAGAAAACGCTAATTTTTTATACAAAAAGTGCTGGAAAAATGAGAACTTTTTTGTTTTGAAAAGTTTTTAAAGGTATATATGTCATTAAATGTTCGATTTATGAATATTCCAGCTATACAAAAGAGTTTTAAAACTACATTTATGAACTTTTATTATTTCAACTAGAAAGGTCAAATTATTAAAAGTATAGTCGTAGTCGGTATAATTGATATTTTGCAAACTTTGTAATCATAAGCGAAGTAGTTTTTATTTGCAAGCGTTTGAAATTTGCGTATTTATATTACAGGTAACGTGTTATTAGAACTACTATCAACAGTAATTTGGTATCTTACCTTCAAAATGCAATTTCTCCTAATATGTTAAAATAATAATAATAGGGAGAAATTATGAAAAAACTATTTGGGCTATTTATATTATTTACTACAACCGTAGTATATGGGTTGGATGTTTCGTTCCTTTCTTTGGCTCAATGTGAATATGATGCGTTAAATTCATCGGCACAATTGCAATCTTTGCAGGCGCAAGTACGATCCTCTCGGGCACAAGAAAAAAGTGTATCTTCCTCTCTCTACCCGACACTGTCGTTGGATGGGAAGGTCTCTTGGGTATCGGAAGTTCCCTCTCTTACTATGGGTGGCACGGAACTCAAATTCGGTGACACTTGGGGATATTCTTTAGGGCCGACCGCCAGTTATATGCTGTTTGATAACGGGGGACGGATCGCACTAAAAAAAAGTGCTTCTAAAGCTGTAAGTGCCCAAGAACAATCGTATGAATTTGCACGCAAACAAATTTTATTGCAGGTACAGCAGGCCTATTTTTCCGTACAACAACTTTTACAGCGTCTTGTATTGCTAAACGGTCAATTAGAAGTGGCACAAAAGCAACTTTCCGATGTGCAATCGGCGTATAAAGCGGGCGCAAAAAGCAAGTTGGATGTTTCCATAGCCCGTAAGCAAGTATTTAAAACACAAACCGCTATGAGTGGGGCCCGCAGCATGTTGGCAGGGCAATTGCGGGCATTATTTAAATTAACCGGTACCGATTATGGCATTAATCCCTCTTATCCAACGGATAAACGGCTTGCTAAAGCCAAAGAAGAAAGTAAAACTTCTACCGTGTTAAATACGGATTCACTGGAAAATACACTCCGGGTTTTTCGCCCGTATGCTCAAAGCGAGTTTGATGAAAATTCCCCAAAACTGGCGGCGTTGGATGAAATGGCACAGTACTACGAATATTTGGCAAATAGTTATAAATCTTCCCTCTATCCGCGTGTTGTTTTACAAGGTGGCGCGTATTTTGAATACCCTAACGGGGCCATTCGGGAACACGTATTTTTAGGGCGTGCGGGGGCTGCCGTTTCTGTTCCGCTTTTTGAAGGAGGCAAAGACCGTCAGCAAGCCAAAGCGCAAAAGGAACTTGCCCGTGCCAAATCCTATGAAAAAGAAGATGCACAGCAAACGCTGGAAGCATTGTTTTCGTCCGCTAAAGATCGTTTGTATGGTTTACAAGTGCAAGAGAATTTACTTAAAGAAACGATTAAACAAGCCGATGAAACCGCCCGCCTTACTTATCAGGCCTATAAAGCCGGGGCTGTTACTTTTTTTGAAGTAGACCGTGCCAATTTGGATCTGTTGGAAAGCCAGCTTTCATTGGCAGATGTGCAGGTGGAAGAATTGAATCAATTAGCAATTTTGAATAGTTTAGCGAAGGAGATTTTATGAAAAAAAGAATTATTATTGCCGTAGTGGTACTTTTAATTTTAGTAATAATAGCGTTAGTGTTTTTTCGTCACGCCGCGTTTCATTACAGCGGGGTAGCGGAGGCAGTGTCTGTGGATATTTCGTCCCGCTTGAGTGATACGATTCAAGAAATTTTGGTGGAAGAAGGATCCACGGTAACGGAAGGTCAAGTAGTGGCGCGCCTGACTTGTGATGCGGCAAATCTCAAAAAAGAAATTACGCAAACGGAGTTCAACCGTGCCGCTCAACTTTTAGAAACAACAGCGGGCTCAAAAGAAAATTACGATCTTAAAAAACATCAATATGATGAAGCAGCCCTTCAACAAAGTTGGTGTACGCTCACCAGTCCGTTAACCGGGCAAGTACTTTATAAATACTATGAACCTAAAGAATTTATCGGTGCCGGTAAAAAAATGATTACCGTTGCCAATTTGAAAGAACTGGATGTGTGGGTTTATGTTCCCTACGAGGAATTAGCCAATTTGTCTATCGGGCAAGAAGTCAGCGGGTATTTGCCGGAAGCTGATAAAACTTTCAAAGGGCGAATTTTGGCAATTAACGACCAATCCGAATTTACACCCAAAAACGTACAAACGCGCGAAGAACGTACACGGCTTGTGTACGGTGTAAAAACTCGTTTTGAAAATGATGAAAACCGAACCCTTAAACCAGGGATGACTTTGGAAACGGAGTTTCTAAACTAATGTCTATTGAAGTTCGGGCAATCCATATCTCCAAAACGCTCAATGCCACGGCGGCTCTAACGGATGTAAGCACCGTTTTTGATGCCGGAATGGTTCACGGTATTGTGGGCCCGAACGGAGCAGGAAAGACAACATTCCTGCGCTTAATTAAAGGATTATTACACCCTACACAAGGAAAATTTGAATTTGCATATCAAGGGAAAGTTTGCTCGCCGCAAGAAGCCATCTCCCGTATGGGATATTTTCCACAAGAACCTAGTTTGTATCCTGATTTAAGTGTGTGGGAGCATTTGGAGTTTTTCCGCGATTTATACAATTTGGACGAAAAAGATTTTAACAAGCGGGCCGTGGAATTATTAGCCGCAACGGGGATGACACCTTTTAAAGATCGCCCGGCTGGGAAATTATCCGGTGGTATGTATAAAAAATTGGGCCTTATGAGTGTGTTGTTAAACCGCCCCGCGCTTTTGTTGCTTGACGAACCCACCATTGGGGTAGACCCTGTGTCACGCCAAGAATTGTGGGACATTGTCTATAATGTGGCTGGGCCGGATATGACGGTTATTTTAAGTACTTCTTATATGGATGAAGCCGAACGGTGCGCCAAAGTACATGTGTTGCAAAACGGGCATTTGCTTGCCGATGGACAACCACATACCGTAATGCAAAATTTACATGTTACAAATTTTGCGGAACTGTTTTTGAAACATGAATAACACTATTATACAAGTACAAAATCTTGTTATTGCGTTTGGCAATTTCAAAGCGGTAAATGATATATCCTTTGAAGTATCCCGTGGTGAAATTTTTGGCTTCTTGGGTGCAAACGGGGCAGGTAAAACAACCACAATCCGTACGCTGTGCGGTATTTTAAATCCTACATCCGGCAAAGTACTTGTAAACGGAAAAGATGTAGCGGCCTCTACGGCTGTACTAAAACCTCACATTGGGTATATGTCTCAAAAATTTACGCTTTACCCGGATTTGACCGTGCGTGAGAATATGGACATTGCCGGCAGTTTATATGAACTGCCGCGCACGCAAATTCTTAATCGCACGGAAGAACTGTTCCGATTTATTGGGCTTACGGATATTCCAAAGGGGCCGGTACGTCAACTCTCAGGCGGTACTAAACAGATGATTGCTTTGGCCGCATCTATTTTACACGATCCGGATCTTATTTTTTTAGATGAACCCACCGCAGGTACTTCCCCACAAACCCGTCAGGCATTTTGGGAGCTGATTCGCAAACTTTCTTCACAAGGGAAAACGGTGTTTGTGACCACTCATTATATGGATGAGGCAGAATATTGCCACCGCATTGTGCTGATGGAACGTGGGCGTATTTTGGCTACCGATACACCGGCAAATTTAAAAACAATCTATTTTCCGCAAAAGCCGGTAGAACTGACATTTACTGGGGGAAACCAACAAACGATTGCTCAAGAAATGCGCAATTTATCTTTGGGGGAAGTATCCGTATTTGGGAGCAAATTGCGTATCAATATAACAAAAGAAACCGATTTTAAAACCTATTGCCAAAAACACAAGGATGATTTTACCACTCGCCCGGTGGATCCTACTCTTGATGATGTATTTTTGAAAGCAATATCGGGGGCCAAATGAACACGCGCGCCAAACACATTATGGCCATTGCCAGTAAGGAAGCCAAACACATTAAACGTGATATTTTTACATTATCCGTGGCGTTGGTGCTTCCTATGGTGTTTGTGGTGTTTTTCGGCTTTGTGATTAATTTAGATTATCACCATATCCCGCTTTCGGTGCGTGATAATGACCAAAGTCATACCTCGCGTGAACTTTTAACGCAAGCTAGTGCTGCCGGCTATTTTGATGTAATTTCCGTACATAGCCCGCTGGAAGCGGAGCAAATACTTCTTAAAAATCGTATGCGCGGACTATTGATTATTCCTCCTAGTTTTCACGAGGCATTTGCAAAAGGGGATGCGGCCCACGCACAACTGTTAATAGATGGCACGGATAACACTATGGCGGCATTGTCTTCTACTTATATGCAAGGCATTGTGCAAACTACCCAACAGGCGCTTTTAGATGAGCATGAGCCGATCACTTCAATGATTCGCACACGTTATTTGTTCAACCCCGAACTTAATAGTCGCTGGTTTATTGTTCCTGCCCTTAGCACCATTATTATTGGATTTTTGGCTATTATTTTAACGGCTCTTACCGTTGCAAAAGAATGGGAAAACGGCTCTATGGAATTAATGCTTTCCACTCCGTTGCGCCCGGTGGAGATTGTAGTAGGGAAACTTCTGCCTTATTTTGCGTTATCTTTTTTTGATGTACTTTTAGTGTTTGCCTTGGCATTACTGGTGTTCCACATTCCGTTCCGTGGAAGTTTTGTGTTGTATTTGACGGCTTGTATGTTTTACATTATGGGCGCGTTGGCGCTGGGATTATTAATATCAGTTATTACCCGCCAACAACAAGCTGCTATTCAGTTTGGGTTTGCTATCGGGTTATTGCCTTCTATGATGTTTTCGGGCTTCGTTTTTCCCATTGAGAATATGCCCCTGTTTTTTCAATATGTAACGATGCTTTTTCCACAGCGGTGGTTTTTACAAATTAGCCGTGCTTTGTTTTTAAGCGGCTCGGGCTTTATTGATTTAATCGGGCCTTTTATTGCACTGCTTTTATTTATGGTGGGGATGGTTACTTTGGCGGTACAAAATTTTAAAACGGATGTGGAACCATGATACACAAACTGATTGTAAAAGGGCTCATTCGCAAAGAGTTTATTCAAATATTCCGCGACCCGAAAATGATTACGGCAATCTTCTTTATCCCGGTGATGCAACTTATTATGTTCGGTTTGGCGCTTACCAGCGAAGTTAAAAATATTGAAATGGTGGTGATCAGTAAACCATCTGCCATTTCACGGGAAATTCAAACTCGTGCAGTGGCTTCCCGTTGGTTTAAAAAGGTACACCACGTGGATGGCGTTAATGTGTTAGATCCCAGCGCTTTATTAACAACGTACAAGGCAGAAGCTGTTTTGGTGGCGCCCGCACAAGGTTTTGAATATGCTTTGGAGCGACAAAATGAACCTATCCAATTACTTATCAATGCTACCAATGCCCAGCGCGCACAACAGGTAAATGCTTATATCAGCCAAATTTTAGCTCGCGTGGCAGCCAGCCACGGTTATCAAATAAGCGGACCTATGCGACTAGTGCTTGATACGCGCATTTTGTTTAATCCGCAAATGAGTACGGCTGCTTTTATGGTGCCGGCACTTATGGTAATGACTAGTTTTATTATCCTTATGATTATCGGCAGTATGGCTATTACCAAAGAAAAAGAAATGGGAACTATGGAAAAACTAATATCTTCTCCGGCTTCTACTGCGGATATTCTATTGGGCAAAACAATGCCGTATTTCTTTATTGGGTTAGGAGTTATATCCTTGATGTTGGCTGTTGGTATCTTTGGCTTTGGCATTGCTTACCGCGGTACACTTTGGCAATTGGCACTTAATGGTATGGCATTGGCCGCATGTGCCCTTTCCGTGGCTACGCTTATCAGTACAGTGGCAAGTACGCAACAACAAGCCATGATGGGGGGAGTGCTTATATTGTTACCTGCTATTTTGCTATCCGGTGTATTTTTTCCAATAGCTAATATCCCGTCGGTATTTAGATGGATTTGTTATTTAAATCCCCTTATGTATGCTTGCACTAATTTCCGCAATATCATTTTGAAAGGCGGTGATTATATATTTTTCTGGCAATATTTTAGCATTTTATTTGCTATGGCTTTGGTATTGGCGGTCAGTGCCTATAAAAATTTCAAAGCCAAACTTAATTAACATTTTTGACCATTAGACCAATATTTTCTTTTTTTGAAATATTCATACGCTCTTTGATATATAAGTTGTCAAAGTTAATCATAATATTTATGGTTTTATAGTGTCTAAAAACATGTAAAATGAACACTATAATTTTGGAATGTTCGATTTATATGTCACAATGAATCTACCGACGGTGGTTTAGACAAAGAAAACGCTATTTCTTTATAAAAAATCTACTGAACTGCCATTAAATTACGTCTATTTGTATAGACAAATAGTGCATAGTTTGTTTATATAAAACTATGCACTGGCAATATTAGGTTTTATTTTTGGGGCTCAAGTGAATTTATAACATCAAGAAGGTTTATAAAGTTTTCATATTTAGCCCATTCTTTAATAAAAGCATTTTTTAAAGAAATGAATAATACAGGAGATAAAAAATCTTTTATTTCTGTTTCTGGTTTAGCAGATAAAATACCTTCGGGTGTAATCAAAATTGTTATTGTTTTATCAATATCTTTAGCGTAAACAATTAGCTCGGATATAAATTTTTCGGGCAAATCATTTTGTATAGTTTGTGGGTTGTCAGTATAAATTTCAAATAAATCTTGTGTATTTATTTCTACTTTTTGAAGATTTTTAATTTTTTTTGCAAAAGTGCTTTTAGGCCTTATTAAAATTGTGCTTTTAATTTGTTCTATCGGTGTTGTGCGTAAAATGAAACCTTTAAAACTTACAAAATAATACTTACCTCTTTTATAAGAAGAAAATATATTAAGTAAATTCATATAATCAAGTCTAAAAAGACGATTAAAATATGTGCCTAAATAATACGATTCTCCAATTCCTTCTCGTATTTTACCGTATACATTAAAATTTTTTAAAATATCAAAGAAATCAAATGCAGGACCTTTTTCTTTTATAGAAGGGTTATCTCTTAAAAGTTTTTGGAAAAAGTTTTTCTTTTCATTTGATTCTGATTGCAAAATTTCGTTACAATCCGGACCGCAAGCCCATTTATGTTCTTCTCCTAAAGATAGAGGAACCCTTTCAACCAGTTTTTCTCTACAAACATTTCGTAATATAAATATTGGAGGCAAACCAAAACAAGCCATCCAAAACAAAAAACCTCTTGTATGTTCGTCCATAGGGTAAGATAATACAACAAAACTAATTAACGCTCCTAAATAAGCACAAATATAAATAAGTGTTATTACTTTAAAAATTTTGGCTTTAGATAAATATTCCTTTTTTATTTGATACGGGAAATTTTCTTTATTTAGAAACATTTTAATATTAACTCCTACCTAACAATATTATTATATAAGTTCAAAAACTGTAATTTGCATATTAAATTATATCATAAATTA
Source organism: uncultured Elusimicrobium sp. (assembly GCA_902787065.1). Classification (GTDB taxonomy): domain Bacteria; phylum Elusimicrobiota; class Elusimicrobia; order Elusimicrobiales; family Elusimicrobiaceae; genus Proelusimicrobium. The sequence continues at coordinate 3,206 of CADAFA010000003.1, read as the reverse complement.
TCTTATTATTTTTTAATAAACTCACTAAAATCAGAGGATATTCGCCTAATATAGCTGCCTTCACTACGATCTTTTCCTGAAGACAGCCCAATATTTTCATACAAAAAGTGCTGGAAAAAATGGGCACTTTTTTGTTTTGAAAAAAATTTTTTAAGCTATATTTATGATCAATTGTTCTATTTATAGGTTAACAATGAATCTACCGACGGTGTCTTAGACGAATACACGTCTCTTTTTTCATACAAAAAGTGCTGAATTCGGGGTATTTTCCGTCTGAAATTATCAAAAATAGGTACTTGCTAGCGGGCGTTTAAATCGCATGTTGGCAAAAAGCCCCACATTCAAAACGTCAGGCGATTTCATGCTGTTTAGCCGGGAACAGGCCACCCAGTTTAAGAAGTAGCCTTGTGTACGCTTTTCTGCGAATGTAGTTTTACGGTTTAGTTAATATCTTATTTTGAAGTACTATCTTGAGCGGTTAAGCAAGTATCTCTAAGACGTTCTTTGTTTTTGGGCCACTCCTGTAAACCCTTGTAGTAGAACATTTTTAAGTCATCTGAAATTATGAAAGGCACGATGCCGGTTTTTAAGCATTCTTTGAATAGAAGTAATCTGCCTATGCGGCCATTACCGTCTTGAAAAGGGTGAATAGCCTCAAACTTATGGTGGAAATCAAGCAAGTCGTCAAAAGTTTTGTTTTCTAAGTTGTTATAAGTGCTTAATAAATGTCTTATTTCCTTTGCCACCTGCTCGGGTTTTGTTGTTTCGTGTCCGCCAACCTCATTTGGCAGTTTTTTATAATCGCCTACGGTAAACCAATCTTTACGGCTATCGGTAGTTCCGTTTTTTAGGGTTTTATGCAGTTCTTTTATAAACCTTTCGCTTATTTTACAATTGGCGTTATCAATAATCATATCAATACACTTGAAGTGATTCGCTGTTTCGATAACATCATCTATTTTGACTCCGTTACTTTCAACTCCAAGAGTATTTGTTTCAAAAATAAGGCGTGTTTGGTCTTCCGTTAATTTACTGCCTTCGATATGGTTAGAATTATAAGTTAAATCAACCTGTATTTTGTGATATATTCCACCATGTAATTTGGAAGATTTTTCTGCTTTAATAATTTCAAATAAAGTAGTAGGGATATTTTTATGTTTATTACTTCTTTCCGGTTTAGTGGCATTTTCGGGTATTTGCCAAGTTTTGCCGCTTAAAACGGCCCCTTGTATTTGCCCGTTAGCACAATAATTGCGGACACTCCTCTCGGAGCGTTTCCACATTTTTGCAATTTGGGCTACTGAAAGATATTTCATATTCTACTCCCTTTATTAAATGATAATAGATTATCGGCAAAAAGTCAAGGGTTATTTGTCAAATAAATTTAGAATTTTGCCGATAAATTGAATTGTATAGGGAAACGGCAAGGAGAACTATATTATTTCTTCACAAACTCGCTAAAATCTGATGTTAGTCGAAGGCATGCTTTGTTAGGACCGCAAACCCTTTTGGATTCAATATGCAAAGTCGGCTTAACTTGCGAGGTAGGTTCGGTGTGTATTGGTAAATCATTGTGTTTCGGTAATTTAATAACCGCGTTTTGAAGATGCGCAGGGGCTAAATGGGCATAAATTTCGGTCATTTTGATACTCCTGTGTCCTAACAATTTAGATACCATATAAAGTTCAACACCGTTTTGCACAAGTTGGCTTGCAAAAGTGTGACGCAGTTTATGCATGAAACTAGGAACTTCGGCTTTTTGGACCATTCTTCGGTACATGGTCGTTAGAGTACCTGTGTTGCGCGTAGGCCCCAAGGTTATTACAAACTTGTTTTGTGCCGCAATTTTAGCCCTTTGTAAGGCCTTGCTTAGGGCTTCTGTCATAGGCACATATCGGAAATATTCCGTCTTGTTTGGGGCAATATAAAGTTGATTGTTTTGAAAATCTACATCTTCCCATTTGAGTTGCATTATTTCGCCGCGGCGTAGCCCCGCATCAGCACCGAGGAGAACAATTATCCGCCATTTTTCGTCCGGGCAGGCGGCCAAAATTTTATCAATTTCTTCAGGAGTATGAAATACCACTCTGCCGCGAGGTGCTTTAAGTCTGGTTACGACACTCCACTCTTGCTTGTGGATAAGTTGCCATTTTTCGCCCAAGTGCATAGCGATTTTCATCCGTTGCACCAAACCGTTTATATGAGAGTTACTGCACCCTTTTCCGACATAAAATAAAACAGTTTATCTTTGAAAGTTTGCCAAGTTATATGGATGTGTATTTTTTCTTTAATAGCATTTCTGCGCCGGATAATTTCGTCATATTTCATACGCGCAACACGCATATTTTTAGTTTGCAACGAAACACATCTTCTGATACCCGAGACATCTCTGTACTCTGCGTAATAATACGGAGATTTAGTAGTTTTTCTGATACCCATAATTCCCTCTTTAAATGTTATGTTTTTGGTTTGTCTGGTTATATTGCAGGGGGATTTCTTCGCCTTTTCTTACTTCGGCATGGTCGGATAGAAGATATCCTTTAACTTTCCAACACTTGATAGTGCGTTTGTTGCAGTTGATTTCATACCAATAATCTAAGTCGGTGTGAATTACGTATGAAATTTCATACTCTTCGTTTTTATCTTTTATTAGGTTATTGACCAGTATACTGCCGTTCCAGGACTTGAGTGCTTGCTGCCTTTTTATCAAGTCCGCGCCGACGCCCTCCGGATATCCGTCGTGATGATGATAAAGCAAAATTTCTCTATCCAAGAATTTAACTTGTATTTGGCATCTTGTACTCATAACTTTCTCCTTGAGTTTATGTTTTTGGTGCTTTAAATGGGCTTTTTTTAGAAGAGCCCCACGTCTAGCATCATGAACATATTAACTCTTCCATGGAAGAGTATCAAGTAGATTTTTAGAAGAGAAATGATAGATGTTTTAATGGGGAAGTATCGGGAATTTATCTTTGAAATAATGCATTTTATTGAGAATTAATAAGTCTAAATTAGATTTACTTATTAAAGGTACTTTTATTTCTTGTGGAGTGAACATTTGCTTTAACATTTCAATTTGCCACCAATAGTTTGTATGATAGGCATCAATAATTATTAAAATTTCATAGTTAACAAATTTAAACCAATATTCCTTATCATTTAACAAATAAAACATTCCTGTCGTGTTGTCAGTTAATGAGTCCATT
>CADAFA010000002.1 GCA_902787065.1 uncultured Elusimicrobium sp. | reverse complement strand
AAAAAAAAAAAAAAACGTCAAGCAAAATTTTGACATCGAGAAAATAGAAAAAATAAAAGGAAAATAAAAAATAAATTTTAATTTGTTCCGCCAAGGGCAAAAAAATGAGAGCAGTTTAAAACAGGGTTATCACTGAAAATTCCGTCAACTTTCCATGCTTGAAGTTTGTGGTAAGTTTGCAAATCATTAACGGTATAAACTAAAACTTTTAAATTATTTTTGTGGCAAGTTTCAATAATTTTTTTTGTTACTCTTTTTACACTTATGTTTACACTTTTTGCCTTTAAAGAAAGAGGTGTTTTAACTTCAAAATTACGTGTCAAAACACCGATTGAAATATTTTTATTTAAAGCACGTATTTTTTGTAAACTTTCAACAGCAAAAGAGGAAATTAAAATTTGATTTTGACTGATATTTTTCACAATATTAAGTTCCGCTAAAATTTGTTTTTCAATGCCGGGGTAAATATTATCATCGTTTTTTATTTCTAAATTTAGAGTACAATTTTTAGGTGTGATTTTAAGTAAATCGGAAAGAGTGGGAATATTAAATTTTTTTAAATAATCAAAAGTACAGTCTTTAATTTTTTTACCGTTTTTCAAATTATAATCGTGATATAAAACCAAAGCACCGTCGGAAGATCTTTGAACATCCGTTTCAAGCCAAGTTGCGCCAAGTTTAAAAGCCAAATCAAAAGCTTTCAAAGTGTTTTCTTGAGCGTACGCACTTGCGCCGCGGTGTGCAATTATTAACATAATCAAAAAAAGATGGAATATAATTTATCGTAAACTTCTTGCGGAACTTCACGCCCCGGAACAAGCACGCGGCCGGCAATATTGCCATGGAAATCCGAACCGCCGGAAACAAGCAAGTTATATTTTTTTGCGATTTGCAAAAGTTCCTCGCGCATAGCTTCGCGGTGCGAAGGATAATATACTTCAATACCGTCTAGCCCCCAAGAGGCCCACTTTTCAAAATCCCAACATTCTTTTACCAAGCCGGGATGTGCAATAAAACATTTGCCGCCGGCTTGTTTTATTGTATCAATAGTTTCTTTGACTGTTGCCGCCATCGGCGGAACATAAGCCATACAACCTTTGCCTAAATATTTTTTAAAAATATCGGAACGCATATAACCAAGGCGGCGCCGACGTAAACAATCGGCAACATGCGCGCGTGAAGAAACCCCTTTTGCAATTTGCAAAACTTCGTCTTCCCTTATTTTAATTTTATTTTCCTGTAGAAGTTTAATTGTTTTTTTTACGCGCTCAAGCCGCAAAGCGGCATTATTTTCAAGCAATTTAAGTAAGGCAGGATTTTGCGGATCAAAATTATAACCGACAAAGTGTAAATTATCGTGGTCAGACGTGCTGATTTCCACCCCGTTAACAAAAAGCATATTATATTTTTGTGCTTTAGTACGGGCTTCTTCAAGGCCTAAAATACAATCGTGGTCGGTTAAAGACATCATTTCCACCCCTGCTTTATTATAAGTATAAAACAATTCGGCGATGCTTACAGCACCATCCGAATATCTGGAGTGGGAATGTAAATCAATTATCGGCATTAAACCCTTTCAACAGCGGTTACTTGGGGAATACTTTCTTTCAAATATGCTTCTATGCCGTTTTTAATTGTCATTGTTGCCATGGGGCAACCGGCGCAAGCACCTTGCAATTTAACTTTTACAATGCCGGTTTTTTCGTCAAAAGAAACGAATTCCACATCACCGCCGTCTGCTTGCAAAGCAGGGCGAATTTTTTGAATTAAAGCTAAAATTTGTTTTCCCATAATCTTCCTTATTTTGCGCCGCCCCTTTAAGAGCGGCGCTTTTATATTTATTTGCTTTCTTTAGCTGTTTCTAAAGAAAGATCTTCTTTTCCTTTTTCGTCATTTTCTTCTTTAACGACGGGGGTTACTTTGGCAATCTTATCTCCTTCGTCTAGTTTCACTAAACGTACACCCTGTGCATTTCTGCCTACGGAGCGGATTTCTTCACAACGTATGCGGATTGCCATACCCTTTTCGGTAATAACCATTAAGTCTTTAGTTTCATCAACTAATTTTATGCCGACGACTTTACCATTTCTTTCGCTAGTCTTAATAGTGATGACACCCATACCGCCGCGGCGTTGTGTTCTGTATTCGCTAAACTCAGTACGTTTACCGTAACCGTTTTCGCAGACGGACAAAACATCCGGTTGTTCACCTTCTTTTTGTGATTGTTCCATACCGATTACGACATCGCCTTCCCCAAGCCTAATGGCACGCACACCGTATGCGGCGCGGCCCATGCTGCGAACTTGGTTTTCATCAAAGCGGATAGATTTACCGTTTCTTGTTGCAATAATAATGTCTGATTTACCATGTGTTTCTTGTACTGAAACTAAAACATCACCTTCATCTAAACCTATTGCAATAATACCTTTACGGCGGATATTAGCAAAGTTTTCCAAGGCAACGCGTTTCATTGTACCGAAACGGGTACACATTGTAAGGTAAGTTTCCCCGGAATTTTTGGGGTCAAAATCCTTAAATGCAACAGCGGATGTTACTTTTTCTTCACCGGAAATTTGGAGCATGTTAACAATTGCTTTACCTTTTCCTTGGCGGTTGCCTTCGGGTATTTCATAAGCTTTCAAAGCAAATACTCTGCCGCGGTTTGTAAACATCAAAATTGTTGAGTGGCTTGAAGTTACAAAGAGATGTTCAATAAAATCTTCCTCTTTTGTTTTTCCGCCGATAATACCTTTACCGCCGCGATTTTGTGAGCGGTAGGTATCAAGCGGAATACGTTTTGCATAACCGCTGTGTGAGAGGGTTATGACAACTTCTTCTTCCTCAATAAAATCTTCTACGGAGAAATCTGTAACGTCGGTAGAAATTTCTGTGCGGCGTTCATCACCGTAATCCTTTTTCATTTTGGTAAGTTCTTCAACAATGATATCTAAAATTCTTTGCGGATTACCTAAAATATCTTGCAATTCTTTAATTAAAGCCTTTAAATCTTTTTGCTCTTGCTCAATTGCAATAGAGGAAAGTTGTGTAAGTTGGTGCAAGCGCATTTCCAAAATTGCTTGGGCTTGAGGCTCTGTAAATTTAAAGCGTGCCATTAAGTTAACACGTGCTTCGGCAGCATCTTTAGATTTGCGGATGATTGCAACAACTTCGTCTAAATTTGCAATTGCCAAAAGTAAACCGTCTAAAATATGGGAACGTTTTAAAGCTTTATTTAAATCAAAGCGTGTTCTGTTTGTAATAACTTCCTGGCGGTGCCTAATGTATTGGCGCATGGCTTCTTTCATGCTCAAAACGCGCGGTTTACCGTCAACGATAGCAAGCATATTTACGCCAAAAGAAGTTTGAAGTTGTGTATGTTTAAATAATTGGTTTAAAACTACTTGGCCGGTTGCTTCGCGTTTAAGTTCTATAACAAGGCGCATACCGCGGCGGTCGGATTCATCACGGATATCGGAAATTTCCGTAATCTTTTTATCTTTAACAAGGCCGGCAATAGTTTCAATCAAAACAGTTTTGTTGACTTGATAAGGAATTTCAGTTACGATAATGGCTTCGCGCCCTCCTTTCATTTCTTCAATTTCGGCACGGGCTTGAATTTTTAAAGAACCGCGGCCGGATTCAAAGTAATCGTAAACACCTTTTGTGCCGCGTAAAATACCACCGGTAGGGAAGTCCGGCCCTTTAACGATTTGCATCATTTCTTTAGTAGAAATTGCCGGATTTTTAATTAAAGCAATAATACCGTCGCAAATTTCCGCTAAGTTATGTGTCGGAATATTTGTTGCCATACCGACTGCAATACCGTTTGAACCGTTAACTAAAAGTTGCGGCATCTTTGCAGGTAAAACTGCAGGTTCCATTAAAGAACCGTCGTAGTTCGGAACAAATTTAACTGTATCTTTATCTAAATCTTCCAAAAGTTCATCGGCAATATGGTTTAAGCGGACTTCGGTATAACGCATGGCAGCCGGGCTGTCACCGTCAATAGAGCCGAAGTTACCCTGCCCGTTAACTAAAGTATTTCTTATTGAAAAGTTTTGTGCCATACGGACTAAAGCATCATAAACTGAACTGTCCCCGTGCGGATGGTATTTACCCAAAACATCACCTACGACACGCGCTGATTTCTTAAACGGTTTATTGTATTTTAAACCCATTTCCTGCATAGCATATAAAATGCGGCGGTGAACAGGTTTTAAACCGTCCCTGGCATCAGGCAATGCACGCCCTATAATTACGCTCATGGCATAATCAATATAGGAATTGCGCATTTCCTCGCCGATATCGCGCTGGTGTATCTGGTCAAATAGTTCTGTGGAATTTGTTTGATTGTTAGTATTATCTGTCATAAAAACTCCTAAATATCTAAATTGATAACTTCAAGGGCATGTTTTTCAATAAAGGCCCTGCGGGGTTCGACTTTATCACCCATAAGCATTGCAAAAACTTTTTCCGTATCGGCAGCATCTTCAATAGCAACGCGGACAAGTTTGCGTTTAGAGGGATCCATAGTGGTTTCCCAAAGTTGTTCGGGGTTCATTTCACCGAGACCTTTATAACGTTGTATCGTTGCACCTTGTGTACCGACTTCTTTTGCAACTTTTAAAAATTCTTGTAAAGAGAAAATTAAAATATCTTTTTTACCGTCGTTAATGGTAAATAAAGGTGTGCCTTTGCGTTTATCTTCGGTAACAAAAGCAAATTGATCCAAAGTATAACCAAGGGCTTTAAGTTTATTTTCATTTACTAGAATTTTTGTAAGTTCTTTGAGGGACTGATAATCAGGCTCTAAAGCATCATTATCAATTTCCACTTCCGGTATACCTTTGGAAAGAAGGTCTTCTTTCCTTTCATTTCTTACTGCTGTTTGATAATCTCTAAATTCTTGGTCGGAATAGAAATATTTGAAACTGTTATTTTCCAAAGTAACTCTGAAAACAGGTATTTGACCGCCTTCTTTAAACTTATTGTAATCTTTAAGTGATAAACCTTTAAGTTCAATTCTTAAATTTAAGTCCTCAAGTTCTTTTAAGATTTGGAGTAAAGTTTTAATTTGGTCTTTAGTCAAATCTTCGCCTTTTGCATTTTTTGCATTAACAGCTTGAAGGGCCTCTTTAAATAACCAAGTTTGCATTTGTTCTTCGGTTTGCATATAGTCTTCCATTTTACCTTTTTTGATTTTATATAAAGGAGGTTGGGCTATATACACATGACCTTGTTCGATAAGAGGTTTTAACTGACGATAAAAGAAAGTCAAAAGCAAAGTTGTAATGTGTTGACCGTCAACATCAGCATCAGCCATTAAAACAATTTTATTGTAGCGGAGTTTTTTAATATCAAAACCGCCTTCGCCTTCCCCAACACCTGTTCCGACTGCGGAAATTAAAGTGCGGATTTCGTCATTTGATAAAATTTTAACAAGTTGTGCTTTTTCAACGTTTAAAATTTTACCTTTTAGCGGAAGTATTGCCTGGAAAATTCTATCCCTGCCTTGTTTTGCGGAACCGCCGGCTGATTCACCTTCTACTATGAAAAGTTCACATCTTTCCGGATTTTTTTCCTGACAATCTGCAAGTTTACCGGGTAAACCACCGCTTTCCAAAGCACCTTTTCTGCGGGTTAAATCTTTTGCTTTTCTTGCTGCTTCACGGGCAACTGCGGCACCGATTGTTTTTTCACAAATTGCACGGGCTGTTTTTGGGTTTTCTTCAAAGAAAGTTGCTAAAGTTTCACCGACAATTGAGCGAACTATACCTTCAATTTCTGAGTTACCGAGTTTTGTTTTTGTCTGCCCTTCAAATTGCGGATGAGGAATTTTAACTGATAATACTGCTGTTAAACCTTCTCTTAAATCATCTCCCTGAATATTTAAATCTTTATTTTTAAGAAGCCCGTTATTTTTAATATAATCGTTAACGATACGGGTTAAAGAAGATCTAAAACCGCTTAAATGTGTTCCTCCTTCAATTGTGTTAATATTATTAACAAAGGAATAAACATTTTCTGAATAACTGTCATTATATTGAATAGCAAAAGAAATATAATTATTATCAATTTCTTTTGTAATATAAATAGGTTCTTCATTAATGATTTTTTTGTTTGAGTTTAAATATTTTACAAATTGTGATATACCGCCTTCATATAAAAATACCTGGCTTTTATTTTCAACTCTTTCATCTGTTAAAGTAATTCTTACACCGGCATTTAAAAAGGCAAGTTCGCGAAGACGGTTAGCAATAGTATCATAGGAAAAAATATTATCACCGAAAATTTCCCTATCAGCTTTAAAAGTTACTTTTGTACCGTGTTCATTAGTATCACCTATAACTTCAACTTTACCTTCCGGTTTACCGCGCGTATATTTTTGGAAATATACTTTACCGTCACGCCTTACTTCTACGGCAAGCCATTCTGATAATGCGTTTACGCAGGATACACCGACGCCGTGTAAACCTCCGGAAACTTTATAAGCACCGGTATCAAATTTACCGCCGGCATGTAAAACTGTCATAACAACTTCGAGAGCACTTTTACCTTTAAGTTTAGGATCTTTAACATTTTTCATAGGATCCACAGGAATACCGCGCCCGTCGTCTTGAATCATACAAACATTATCTTCTTTAATAACAACATTAATATGACTTGCATTACCTGCCAAAATTTCGTCTACTGAGTTATCTACTACTTCATAAATTAAATGGTGTAAACCCGGAGCCCCTGTTGAACCTATATACATTGCTGGGCGTTTTCTTACAGCTTCAAGACCTTCTAAAACCTGTATTTTAGAAGAATCATAATCTTGTTCTAATTCTTTTTCTGATTTACTCATATATACTCCTTATTTAATTAAAATTTTTTTTATCCAAGGCTTATTAAAATTTTTATTTAACTCTTTTATTATTTCTTTTTCTTTTAATAAAAGTTCATGCCTTGCCGGGGAAGATTTTACTTTTACAAAAATTGTTCCCCCTTTTACTGAATCTAACTCCCAAAATTTAGCCCTATTTTTTAAAACAACCGTCCATAAATTATCAAGTAAAATTAAATTATTTAACTTTAAATTTAAATGGCAAAATTTTTTAGTTAACTCTGAAGAATTATGCCAATTAATTTGTTTTTGTATTTTCATTTAAACCCTTACAGGCATAATAATATATTTATATTTAGTATTACCTTCCGGCTCTATTAATACGGGTTGTGTTGCGTTTACAAAAGAAAAACTAACTTTATCTGTATCAATACTTTTTAAAACGTCCGTTAAATATTCAGGGTTAAAAGAAGTTTCAAAATCTTCACCGGAATAATTTATTTTTACTTCATCTGAAAAGGACATTTTTGATGAATTTGAAGTTATTAAAATATTATTATCGGTTAATTTATATTTTACTGTTCCACCCATATCCCCTGCACAAATTGCAGCACTTTTGGTAGAAGAAAAAATAGATGAAGTTTCAACTAAAAAACTTATATTCTTTTTTCCGGGAATAACTTGTTCATAATTAGGAAAATTACCTTCTATTAATCTGGAAATTAAAATTGTTTCTTTAATTTTAAAACTAACTTGATTTGAAGAAGTTGTAATATCAATCATTTCATCTTCTTTAAATTTATTCATATTTATAAGTTTTAAAACCTCATTTAAAATTTTACTTGGGACAATAATTTTAAATTCACCAACACCTTTTAAATTAGAATTTAAACATAAAGCTAAACGGCGGCCATCTGTTGCAACTACTTCAAATTTATCTTTTGTATTATTCCAAAGTAAACCATTTAATACATAACGTGTTTCTTGGGTAGAAGCAGAAAATAAAGTTTTATTTATTAAATCTTTTAAATCTATTGCTTTTAAACTAAAACTTTCTTTTCTTTCTATTTCAGGAATAATAGGATATTCTGATTTAGGAGTTCCAATAAGCCAAAATTTAGAACGTCCGCTTTTTATATGTAATTTATTTTCTTCATCAGTTTCTATATATATTTCTTTACCAGCCGGTAAATTTTTTAATATATCAGAAAAATCTTTTATAGATACTGTTATTGATCCGTTTTCTAAAACCTCAGAATTAATAGTATGTATAATAGCCATTTCCATATCTGTTCTGGTTAATTTTATAGTTCCGTTTTCAGCTTCTATTAAAAAGTTAAATAATATCGGTAAAGTAGTTCTACCGCTAACTGATGAAAGTATAATTTGCATTCCTTCCGAAATTTTTTCTTTAGTAATATTAATTTTCATATTATTATCCTTATTATTATATTAACCTGTGAATTTAGTGTATAAATGTTAATTACCAATACAAATAATTTAATATTTTGTTGATAGTTTTTAAAAATTATTCACTTTTTCCACAGGTAAAAATTTTACCCACAAAAAAAAACTAATTATCCCCAGCTTTTATTTCTTCTGTTATCAAGTTAATAACAGGTATAAAAAAGGTATTGTTTTTTATTTCTTCTTTTACCTTTTCTTTAGCGTGAATAACTGTTGTGTGATCCCTATTAAATTCCCTCCCGATTTCAGGTAAAGATAAAGAAGTTAATTCCGTTGCAAGGTACATAGCAATTTGCCTTGGCCATGCAATAGAATTATTTTTCTTTTTAGAATTTAAGTCTTCTAAATTAACTTTAAAATGTTTACAAACAACTTCTTTTATTCTATTAATACTTATACTGTATTTTTGTTGGTCTAAATTGATAATATCAGCTAAAACTTCTTTAGCAATACTTACAGTTGCGTTTACGCCATGTATACTTGCATAGCTTGTTAAACGGTATAAACAACCTTCAAGTTCCCTAATATTTGCCTGCACACCCTGTGCAATAAAAGATAAAACATCATCTGAAATATCAAAATTATTTACATCTCTTTTATGACGTAAAATAGCAATTCTTGTTTCTAAATCCGGCCTTTTAATTTCGGCTGAAATACCGCTTAAAAGACGGGAAGATAAACGTTCACTGAAATTTAATTGGTTTGGTGTTTTATCACAAGTTAAAACAATTTGTTTTTGATTATTAAATAAGGAATTAAAGGTATAAAAAAATTCTTCTTCGGAGCGGTTTTTACCGACTAAAAATTGTATATCATCTATAAGCAAACAGTCAATATTATCATATTGTTTATGGAAAGGTGTTGTTGATTTTTTTGCCATATGGTCTATACACTGTGTAAAAAAATCTTCCCCTGACATATATAAAACTTTTGCATAAGGATTGTTTTTTAAAAGTTCATTTCCGATAGCATGCAAAAGATGCGTTTTGCCGAGCCCCGGTGCACTGAAAATTACGAAAGGATTATTCGCCCTATTACCTATTTTTTTGACGACGGCCTCAGACGCTTTATAAGCAAAGCGGTTTGATGGGCCTTCAATAAAACCTTCAAAAGTGTAATGAGGATCAAGTTTACTTTCTTCCCTTGAAGTTTGCCTGCCATGACTTTGTACACGAACTACAGGAGGCACTTGTATAGTAGGTAAATCTTTTTGTTTTTGTATAATATAATCAACTGTGCAAGGGAAATTTGTTAATTCCGTTAAACCATGTAAAATAGGTGTTTCGTAGCGGTCTTTGATTGTTTTGAGCCAAGATTCATTTGGAACTTCAATTTTAAAAACACCTTCACTGAATTCCAAAATTTTCATGGGTTTTAACCACATGTCGCAAATATCTTTACCCAAAGTTAATTCTAACTTTTTTATCAAATTTGCCCAAATTTCGTTTATATCGTTGTTTTCCACAGTTGATACCTTATATATCATTTTTAGCTAAAAAAGCAGCTACAGTTAATTTTAGCAGTTTTTAAACAAAAAGTACAGTTTTTTTAAAATTATCCAAATTATAAAAATTGTGTATAAAGTTTAAATAAATGTTATAATTATTAAATGGAACAACATTTATTTATAACTGCTATAATAGCTTTTGTTTTTGATAGAATATCTAAATATTGTATCAAAAGAAATTATTTCGAAAATAATTTAATTTTTGCTTTTTGGAATGTATCTTTCGCTTTGATCGCCGGTATTTTAGTCTTTTATATTTTGAATTTTATGGTATCAAACGGCGCAACTTTCGGCCTGTCACAAAAAACATTTTCTTTAATTTTACTAATTACTTTAGGTTATATTTGTTTAAAATATTTTACAGCAAAAAAAGCCGATGCAAAGAAAAAACAACAAATAATTGCATCCAATTTAGATTGGGCTCAAACAGTTTATTTTGCTGCTTTTTTTGCTTCTATAGTAATGTTTTTTTTCTTACAAGCATTTAGGATTCCCTCTGCATCTATGCGTAATACTTTACTTGAAGGGGATAATTTGTTTGTGAATAAAGCTTATTATGGTTTGCGCTTACCTTTTGTTAAAGAAAATTTTATAGAATTCCATGATATAAGCCGCGGTGATATTATAGTATTCAGATTTCCTGCAAAAGATAAAGAACAATCAAATTGCGGAGAACCGCAATATGGCAGGGATTTTGTTAAAAGAGTTATTGCTCTTCCGGGAGAAACCGTAGAAGTAAAAAATAGAAATATATATATAAACGGTAAAAAACTCCCCCCCCAAGATTATGCTATTTTTAGTGAGCATGATGTCTCAAATGTTGCTAAACATTTAACTAAACAAGAATACCAAAAAGTATGGGAAGACCGTAAATTAGAAAAATATTTCGGCATATCTTTAAGAGATAGTTTTGGTCCCGTAATTGTGCCAGAAGGACAATATTTTACCATGGGTGATAATAGAGATTTTTCTTGTGATTCCCGTTTTTGGGGGGCTGTGCCTAAGGAAAATATTAAAGGTAAAGCATGGATTTTACACTGGCCTTTAAACAGATTTAGAATTATTAAATAAGTTTTCACGTGAAATTAAGATAAACCAAACTGTAAAAAGTTTTCATGTGAAAACTATAAATAATTTGACACTTTATTTAATTTATTATACAATATTTGTATAAGGAGATAATATGAGTGAAATCGTCTGTGTAGCAAACCAAAAAGGCGGTGTAGGTAAAACTACCACCTCTGTAAATTTGGCTTATGCCTTGGCTTACCTTGGGCAAGAAGTCCTTTTAGTTGACTTTGATCCTCAAAGCAATGCAAGTTCCGGACTAGGGGTTAATTTAAAAGAAGATGAAAAATCTGTCTATAATTTCCTAACTAAGACCGCAACTTTTAAAGAAGTAGTACACCAAACTTCTAATGAATTACTGGATATTTTACCGGCTAATAAAAACTTAGCAGGTGCGGAAGTTGAACTTGTCAATACTCCGCAAAGGGAGAAATTCTTAAAACAGGCTTTAGATCCTATTAAGAGGATGTACAACTTTATTATTATTGATTGTCCACCCTCTCTCAGTTTACTTACAATAAATGCTTTAGTTGCCGCAGACAGTGTAATAACACCTATACAATGTGAATATTATGCTATGGAAGGTTTAGCAAACTTTATCAATACAACCGGAAAAGTCAAACAATTTTTAAGTCCTAATTTAAAGGTGGACGGTGGTATTTTAACTATGTTTGATACCCGTATGAATTTATCTAAACAAGTTAAGGAAGATGTCAGTAAATTCTTTGGCTCAAAGGTATATACAAACCCAATACCGCGAAATATTCGTTTAGCGGAAGCACCGAGCTTTGGGCAAAGTATATTTGAATATGAACCCACTTGTCGCGGTGCGCGTGCCTACCTTGATTTGGCAATAGAATTTTTAGTCCGCCGCGGTGCGAAAGCAGAGGATTTTGAATCTTTTAAAGCCTCTGTAAATAAGAATAACGATTTTGATTTCGGAGGTTAATTTATGAGAAATGCTTTAGGAAAAGGTTTAGATGCTTTGCTTGGATCCTCTTTTGAAATGGACCAAGAACTTAATAATGTAGCGGAAGGCAAAAGGAATATCCAAAAGATTTCTATTGACAAAATCATCCCTAACAGATACCAACCCAGAAAGAATTTTGATGAAAATGCTTTAAAAGATTTGGCGCAGTCCATAAAACAACACGGTTTAACCCAGCCGGTAGTAGTAGTTTATGATGCCGGGCTTGATAAATACGAACTTGTTGTTGGTGAACGCCGCTTTAGAGCAAGCGAAATGGCCGGCTTTAAGGAAATTGACTGTATTGTACATTCTAAACTTGATGACAAACAACTTTGCGCCCTTGCCTTAATTGAGAATATACAGAGAGAAGATTTAAACCCCATTGAAACCGCTCAAGGCTATAAAAATTTGATGCAAAAGTTTTTGGTTTCCCAAGTGGAACTTGCCGAATATTGCGGTAAATCTAAAGCGGCGGTATCAAATTCTTTGCGCTTATTAAACCTCTCCCAAGAAATACAAAATGCTTTGCAAGACGGCACTATTACGGAGGGCCATGGCCGCGCACTTTTGATGGTGGGTGACGAGGGAAAAAGGGCTGTTTTATTCAAAAAAATAATCAGTTCAAAAATGTCTGTCCGCCAAGCCGAAAATGCCGCAAGAACTATTTTAGAAGGCAAAACCGTTGCCCCCAAACAAAGCAAAGACCCCAATACAGTTGCTTTTGAGCAGTCCTTACAAGAGGCCTTAAGGACCAAAGTTGAAATCAAAGAAAACGGCAAAGGCAAAGGCACTTTAACCTTGCACTTTAACTCTTATGAAGAATTAAATGTATTGGGTGATAAGTTAAAAACTTTGGTTTAGGTTTATTTGATAATTTAAGTACTTCCTTTTATTTTCGCCCCACACTTTTTTTAGTTATAAAAAAAGTGGGTGGGAGAATTAAAGAGGGGGGTAGTGTAAAACAAAAGGTAATACCTAATTTGATACTACCCCCACCCCTAACCCCTCCACCCACTTAAAAGTGTGGGAGGGAATAAGAGGAAATGAATCTTTAAAAGCAACAAAAAACCCCGGAAAAATCGGGGTTTTTAGAAATAACAAGTTTCAGATCCACATACTGACTTACACACATTTTTACCACGAGTTTCTGAACTTCTACACTGAAAACGCCCCGGATATAAATTTCCCATTTTGAAATAATAGTTTAAATTGATATTATAAGGTAAATTTTTGTTGCGAGGACCTAAAAAAGCGGAAAACCTGTTATCATCTAAATCAACCGTAAAATTTTTGCATGTTAAATCAGACCTTGAAGTAGTTGTTTCAGTACACCCTTGTATTTCTATATCTATATCTTTCCAAAAATATGGATATTGTCCGTTTACCATATAATAAAGCTCTATGGAACGTGCTAAACTTTTACTTGCTGTTATTACTTCGGCGAAGCGTGCTTTATCTGTGGCTAATTGGTATTGCGGCAAAGCAATAGCTGCCAATATTCCGATGATAATAACGACGATTAAAAGTTCTAATAAAGTAAAACCCTTTTTAAATTTGTTTTGTTTGATTTTATTTTTCATAATTTTTCCTTTTCCAAATAAAAAAAACGACTATTGTGTTTCGGGCATATAGAAAGACCAAAAACATAACAGTCGTAGTTTATTATCTTGCGATAACAAACATTAAGCACAAAGTAAGAGGGTAATTAATCCTCTTGCTTTGTGCCCATACGACTGTTTTTGGTTTCTATATGCGTTAATATTTCTATTAACTCTCCGTCATTACGGATCCAAAAACAGACTAAATTGTTTTAAGCCTTTAGGGCTTACATTAAATTTAAAACACTCCTTTCGTTTTTTAAAGTATACCATATTTTAAGTGGAAATATATAAAAATTTTCCGTATTGCCCTCACCCGTCGTGGACGGGCGGAGGGTGGCAAGCAAATGACTTTTTATTTGCTTGACGGATGGGGGATAAGGTTTTCCTATTTTATTTCCTTATTGATCCCCCCTCTGCTTCGCAAGAACTGCCCTTGCTCAGCATCTCCCGCCCGTATGACAAGGCATACGGGTGGCGACAATAAGGACTTTTTAAAATTCTCCGTCGTAAAAAATCAAAAACAAATAAAAACCGCTGAAATTTTAATTTGTTTTTAAAAAACGATAAACTGCATTAAAATTAAACAAAAATCAAAATTTGGGGCATTTTTGGCTAAAAAAGGCTGTTTTTATCAATATTTCGGCAAAAAACACCTAATTTTTATACCCCACCCCTAACCCCTCCGCCTTTGCAAGCAAAGGGGCGGGGAAAAAGATGAAGAAATTCTTAAAGATATTTTCCCTAACTATTTTGTATTAGTGTCTAAACCTATGTGTTTTAAGAACGGTTCATTTGAAATTTTGCGGCCCAAGAAATTTTGCACAAGTTCTTCTTCATCATAAGATCCGCCGACCGCCAAAATTTCTTTGCGGTATTTTTTACCGAGTTCTTTATTAAATAAACCTTGTTTTTGGAATTCCGAGAAGAAATCTTGTGCAATAACTTCCGCCCACAAATAACCGTAATAACCGGCGTCATAACCTCCCATAAGATGGTCAAAACTTGCTTGCGGGTAAGTGTCTTTTGTCATCGGTGTAAGTTTGATTTTTGCCGCATATTTTTTCCACATCTTCGTCGTATCGGCAGGTTTTGTTAAGGTGTGGTATTTCATATCAATTTGCGCCAAAAAGTTTTGCCTGATATAGAAATTTGCGGCAGCATGATTTTTTGCGGCAAGCATTTTTTTGATAGTAGCGTCGTCTAAACTTTTACCTGTTTTATAATGCTTGGAAATTTGTTTTAATACCGTCGGTTCCCAAGCCCAATTTTCTAAAAGTTGAGAAGGCACTTCCACAAAATCTTGGCTGACTGCGGTGCCGGAAATTGATGAATATTTTGCTTCAGTTAAAACATTATGTAATACGTGCCCAAACTCATGAAATAAAGTTTCAACTTCGCCATGTTTTAAAAGGGAGGGGGTATCTTTCGTCGGCGGATTTAGATTTGCGACAATTGCTGTAAACGGTTTTTGATAAGTACCGTCTTTTAAAAGTTTTCCTTCCACCAAGTCAAAACACGCGGCATGTTTATATTTCCCGTCGCGCGGAAATAAATCCATGTAAATATAGCCGAGGACTTTTTTTGAATCTTCGTCTATAACTTCATAACTTTTTACGCTTTCGTGCCAGACGGGGATTTTAACTTCTTTAAATTGTACACCGAATAAATTACCAAAAATTTCAAACATATTTTTTATTACGATATCTGTTTGAAAATATTCTTTTATAATTTCCGGATCAATATCATAATTTAATTTTTTGTGTAAATTTATCCAATAAGCGCTTTCCCAAGGCTGCAAAACTTTTGATTTTACGCCGGTGCGTTCTTCTTTCAATTTCAAAAATTCTTTTTGTTCATTTTTAGCAAGCGGTTTTAATTTCTTTTCTAAATCTTTTAAGAAATTATTGACGGTCTTAACATTTTTTGCCATGCGAATATCAAGCCTGTTTTCGGCGTGATTTTTGTAACCTAGCAAGCGCGCGCTTTTATAACGCAACATTAAATTATCTTCAAAAATTTTTACGTTTTCTTTACCGCCGCGGCGGGAATATTTATATTCCAAAATTTTGCGCGGCTCGTCTTTAACTGCATTTAACATAAAGGGGCCATAGTCTGGGTAATCTAAAGTTACGCGGTATTTTCCGTCGACTTTTTGCAATTTATTTTTAAAGTCTTGCGGCAAACCTTCAAGTTCTTCTTCGGTAACATCTAGATAATCTTTATAATCACGAATATTTTTTGAAAAGTTTATTTCGTTTATTGATTCTTGTTTTGCGATTTCTTTAAACTGTTCTAATTTTTTATCGTCTAAAGCAAGGCCCGATTTTTTAAAGCCTATCATTGTATCTTTAAGCATTTTCGCCTCAATTTTCGGCAACTCCGGTTTTAAATTTTCAAGTTCTTTAAAGGCTTTATAAATATCGCGGCGCGTTGCAACTTCCACCATATAGGCACTTATAATTTGTGCTTGCTCTAAGGCAGCATTTCTTAAATCTTCGTCGGTAGAAACATAGGCCAAAAACCCTGCTTGGCCCAAAGCATCACCGTAAGTATCAAGGGCTTCTTCGTATGCAAGCAAAGTATTTTCAAAAGTTCTTTCACTTGCCGGAATATTTGCAATTTTATTTAAAGAGTTTTCCAAAGCAACCCGTGCTGCTTTTTCTTTAGGGGCAAGTTCTGATGCTTTATAATTAAAATGAAGATGGCCTTTACCGTCGTACATATCAACCTCCGCGCCCCTCAAAGCAAGGGGGCATAAAAAAAGTAGTAAAAAAATAGTTAACCATTTGTGTAACATATTTGTTATAATTATTTTATAAAATAATTGCCCCTTGTGGCTATTTTAATAAAAAAGAGGAAAAGAAAATGTACGAACCGTTTATCCCGAAAGAGATATTCTTAACAAAAGGTGTAGGTAGACATAAGGAAAAATTAGCAAGCTTTGAGGAAGCCTTGCGTGATGCAAAAATTGCAAAGTTTAATTTGGTACCTGTTTCAAGTATTTTCCCGCCGAGATGTAAAGTTGTGTCCATCTCCAAAGGTTTAGAACACTTATCAGCCGGACAAATTTTACATTGCGTTATTAGCCGCAATACAAGCAATGAAAACAGACGTTTAATTTCTGCTTCTGTCGGGCTTGCAATTCCTAAAGACAGAAATACTCATGGTTATATTTCAGAACACCACAGTTTTGGTGAAGCCGATCAAAAAGCCGGTGATTACGCCGAAGATTTGGCCGCAATGATGTTATCAACCACTTTAGGTATGGAATTTGATAATGATACTACCTGGAACCAAAAAGAAGAAATTTGGAAAATGAGCGGTAAAATCGTCAAAACAACAAATATTACACAATCTGCAATTTGCGTTGACGGTTTGTGGACGACAGTCGTTGCCGCCGCAGTTTTTGTGAGGTAGTTTTTAGTTTCTATGTTAAAACCAAGCAGTAACAACTTTTTAGCCTTAGACGGCGAATTTTGCGATATTAAAACCGCTAAATTCGCCGTTGTTCCTGTTCCGTATGAGAGGACAGTGTCCTATTTCGGCGGAACAAAACTTGGCCCAGCGGCAATTTTAGAAGCCTCAAGCCAAGTAGAATTTTTTGACGAAGAAACAAAAACCGAGACTTTCCGCCAAGGCATCGCAACTTTTGAAGAAATAAAATGCGAAGGCACAGAAGAAGAAGTTTTTGCTCGTATTGAAAATTTTGTCAAAAATTATATTAACACTTACAAACAATTTCCTTTTTATTTAGGGGGGGAACATTCAATTTCCCAAGCTTTAATTAACCCCTATATTGAGAAGTACGGCAAAGAACTTTCCGTCTTACATTTTGATGCCCATGCCGATTTAAGAAAGGAATATTACGGTGATGAACGCTCCCACGCTTGCGCTTTATACCCTGCTTCCCGCAAGGTGCGTGTTGTGCAAGTGGGGATTCGCTCCATCGGGCTTGAAGAAAAAGACAATGTAAATTCCGGCAATGTAAAAACATTTTTGATGCACGAAAATTTGGACCAGAAAAAATTAATCAAAGATGTTTTGGCAAATTTAACAGACACCGTTTATATGACCATCGACGTAGATGGTTTTGACCCGTCCGTTATCCCCGGAACAGGCACCCCGCAGCCCGGCGGTTTTATGTGGTATGATGCTTTGAATTTATTTAGGGAAGTTATTAAGCATAAAAAAATTGTTGCCGCGGATATTGTGGAAACAGCACCGATGAAAACAAACCCCATCAGCGAATTTAATGCCGCAAAACTTATTTATCGTTTAATGGGTTATTTAACTTTAAAAAATGAGGAGAAATTAAAATGAAATCTTTAAAAGGAACACAAACAGAAAAAAATATTTTAACCGCTTTTGCCGGTGAATCACAAGCAAGAAACCGCTACACTTTCTTTGCAAGCAAAGCAAAAAAAGAAGGTTATGTGCAAATCAGCAAAGTTTTTGAAGAAACCGCAAACCAAGAAAAAGAACATGCAAAACGTTTATTCAAATTTTTAGAAGGCGGCGCCGTTGAAGTCACAGCCGCTTTCCCTGCCGGAATTATCGGTGATACTTTAACAAATTTAGCTGCATCTGCCGCAGGTGAAGATGAAGAATGGCAACATATGTATCCCTCTTTTGCAAAAACTGCCCGCGAAGAAGGTTTTGAAGAAATTGCAATTGTTATGGAAAATATTGCCGTCGCAGAAAAAGAACATTCCAGACGTTATAAAGCTTTTTATGAAAATATAACCGAAGGTAAAGTTTTCAAAAAAGATCAACCTGTTAAATGGAGATGTATAAACTGCGGTTTTGTTTTTGAAGGCAAGGAAGCACCTCAAAAATGCCCCGCTTGTGCCCACGAACAAAGCTATTTTGAACTTTTGTGCGAAAATTGGTAATCCTACCATGTGCAAAAAATAAATTTAACGCGCCTTACCCGCTAAGGCGCGTTTTTGTAAAAAAATTATGGAAATAAACGAAACAATAAAATGTAATTTTTCCGCTAAAATAACAGGGGAAATTATAATAAAAAAAGGGGGAAATATGGAAATAAACGAAATATATAAATGCGAAACTTGCGGTAATGTTTTGGAAGTTGCCCACGCCGGCACTTGCACACCGTATTGCTGCGGCAAAGAAATGGTTAAACTTGTTGCTAATACCAAAGAAGCCGCAATTGAAAAACATATACCCGTCGTGGAAGAAAAAGACGGGGGATATTTGGTTAAAGTCGGCAGTGTTGAACACCCGATGTTAGATGTTCACTATATAGAATTTATTGAAGTAATTTATGATAATAATAAAATTGTACGTGCAAATTTAAGGCCCGGTGTTAAACCGGAAGCCTGGTTCCCAAAAACCGACGGTAATATTATTGAGGTTAGGGAATATTGCAATTTACATGGTCTTTGGAGCAATAAAAAATAATGCTTAATTTAAAAACTCTTTTTACTTTAAATTATGGGCTTTATATAGTTTCTTCCGTCTCAAAAGAAGGTAAGATTAATGCTATGATTGCAAATTCCGTCGAGCAAGTTACCGCAGAACCTGTACGCCTTGCCGTTACTTTAAATAAAGAAAGTTTAACACATGAATATATCAAAGAGTCCGGCTTAATATGCGTGCAACCGTTGACGGAAAAAGCGAATATGGTGTTTATCGGGAATTTTGGTTTTAGGACCGGTAGGAATTATGATAAATTTGCAAAAATTGCCCATAAATTAAGTAAAGAGGGTTTGCCTGTTGTTACCGAAAATACGGCAGCTTATTTAATTTTAAAAGTTACTGACAGTATTGATTTACAGACGCATACAATGTTTATCTGTTCTTTACTTGATGCGGAAATTTTGGATACAACTTGCCCGCCGATGACTTATAGTTTTTATCATAATGAATTAAAGGGTAAAACACCGAAAGGTGCTGTAACTTATCAAAAATAAAAGGAGAATAATATGAAATACGTATGTAATGTTTGCGGTTATGTTTATGACGAAGAAATAGGTGATCCGGAACACGGAATTCCGGCCGGTACCGCCTGGAAAGATGTTAAAGAAGATTGGGTTTGCCCGGTTTGCGGAGTGGGCAAGGACCAATTTTCCGCCGAAAATTAAGATGTAATTTAAAGGCCTTCCTTTCGGAAGGCCTTTTTAAATAGGAAATCTGCAGTAAATATTCTTTGCCG
Organism: uncultured Elusimicrobium sp.; assembly: GCA_902787065.1. Classification (GTDB taxonomy): domain Bacteria; phylum Elusimicrobiota; class Elusimicrobia; order Elusimicrobiales; family Elusimicrobiaceae; genus Proelusimicrobium. Next base: position 298 of record CADAFA010000002.1, on the reverse strand, counting down.
TCAAAGTCTTTTTGGTAAATTTTAATTTTTCTTTTCCTAGAGTACCGAGAGTTGCTCCGCTCCCGTTCTTCTTAGTACTCGTCGTCAAAGTAAAAATCAAAATTTTCTCAAAAATACTTGTCGGATGTTGTACTCGGTTTGGCCTTGTTTTTTTATCGTCAAATAAAAATCAAAAATCATCTTAAATCTGCTGCGCAGTGCGAAAACATTTCCATTCGCTTCAGTTTTAAAAACTAATATCAAAGCAAAAATTAATAAAAAATTATTTTACCATACATTTTTTTACGACGGTAAAAAA
>CADAFA010000001.1 GCA_902787065.1 uncultured Elusimicrobium sp. | reverse complement strand
AAACTAAAATACGGAGAAATAAATTATGAATAAAAAAGCTTTCACTTTACTTGAACTTTTGGTAGTAGTTTTAATTATCGGAATTTTAGCCGCAATTGCTCTGCCGCAATATAAAAAGGCAGTTTGGAAAAGCAGAGCTAAAAGCATGCTGCCTATATTGAGAACTATGAAAAACTCAATAGATATTTATTATATGACCAATGACGTTTATCCGTCCAAATTAGAGGAATTAGATATTGACTTAGAAGGTTATTCAAAAACTTGTTCCTATTTAGGACCTACCTATAAAACAGGCGGATGTAAAGCCAATGATTATTTAAATTTATACTTAAATGTTGTAACTGTCGGGAAAGATAGCATTCCTTTATTCCAATTTAATAAAGGACTTTATAAGGGAGCAGGGTTTTTTATTAATTCTGATAATAAACTTTACTGTTATGAACATAAGTCCTATATTCCGGAAGTTAAGTCTTTTTGCGAAAAAATAATGAATTGTGACTTCCGAAGCGAAATAAGTGGAAAAAATGATATGTTTTATACTTGCCCGGATTTATAAATAAAATTTACCAAAAGAGTTAACCGGCAAAAATAGGAAATATATATTTCCTTACTTTTGCGCTTTAAGTGCAAAATTGCTAAAATGTCTGTATGCCGAGATAGCTCAGCTGGTAGAGCAGCCGCTTCGTAAGCGGCAGGTCGTGGGTTCGAACCCCATTCTCGGCTTGTGTCTTTTGGAGGGGAAATGGAAAATACCGAAACACCCGTTAAAACCGGGAAAAGCCGCCTTTTAACTTACTGGCTTTCCGCCTTATGTTTTTTTATTTCTCTGCCGCTTTTCTTAAATTCTTTAGACAGCGCACAAGTTAAAATAACCCTCTATTATATGGGCGCCCTTGGGGCTTTGGGGCTCTGGGTTTCAAAACTTTATATTTGCAGGGAAAATATTTTTACACGCCAAAATTTAATTAAACTTTTGCCGTTTATTTTATATGTGGGTTATGTAGTAATAGGCTATTTTTTTCACCCTTATGTTTTGGGCAGGATGGAAAGCTTGTTCAAATTTTTGGGTATTTGTATTTTCTTTTCTATCGTTGCTTTTGAGTTTGATAAAAAAGATATAAATTTACTTTTTAAAGCAGTTATCGCATGTGCATGGATCGTAGGTATTTATGGTTTGGTGCAAGTGGTAGATTGCTATATCTACAAAGGGGTGGACTTGCTTTATTGGACTAATGCCTTCCAAAAACGTATATTTTCTACTATCGCAAACCCGAACTTTTTAGGCAACTATCTTTTATTTTCTTTAATGGTGGTTTTGGCGCGTTTTTGCTATACGCATTATAAAAGGTATATTTTGCTTGTCTTAATTTTGGTTACCGATATGTTTTTTACGGAAAGTAAAGGTGCGTGGATGGGCCTTGGTGTCAGTTTAGTTATTTTTGCCGGTGTCTATTTGAATTTTTTTAAGACGAAATTAAGCGAGCATAAAAAAATAATAAATATTTCCGCTTTAATTTTCTTTTTTGCTTGCGGTGCTTTGGTTGTGCATTTCGGTGCTAAGCGTATGCAGTCGGTCAATTTCCGTTTATCTACTTGGCGTTCAACTTGGGATATGGTGCAGGCAACACCTCTTACGGGTACGGGGTTTGGCTCTTTCCAGGTTATATATCAGGCATACAAAAGGCCGGATATTTTTTATATGGAAAATTTGCATAACGCCGAAACACAACATGCGGAAAACTTCTTCTTAGAACAATGGGCAAGTTTGGGTTTGCTCGGCCTAGGTTTATTTTTGTACTTAGTTTTTTATCAACTGAAAGGTGCTTTTAAAGCTTTCAAATATTTTGAACGTATAGATGACAAAGAAACTGCCTGCAATTTGCTTGCTGCTTTAATGGCAAGCAGCGCTATTTACTTGCACAATTTAGTTGACGTAAGTATTTATTTCGTTTCCACAATGTACTTTTTGGCCTTATTCAACGGTGTATTATTTAACTTAGCTTATGATGGATTGGAAAAGAAAAAATCTGAAAATAATACAAACAAAAAATTCGGTATTTTTTCTGTGATTCTATGCGTGTTGGCAAGTTCTTTTATTTTGTTTTTGGTTATATTCACCGGATATCAATTTTTACAAATTGCCCTCACAAATAATATCTTATTGCTTGGGCTTTACGTGGGTTTCTTTTTGGCAGCTGCATTTGGAATATTATGGGCTTTCGGTTACCAAATTTGGAAAAACAAAAAAATATTTGTGGCAATAATACTCTCTTTGACAGCATTTTTAATGTTTAAAGGTTTCGGTACTTTGCTTGCAGATCATTATTTGAGTGTAGCTTCCTCAATGTCAATTTACAAAAATCCTGTATCCGGAATTATATACACAAAAGCCTTAAGTTTAAACCCTTTTAAGACTAGTATAAATCAATTTAAGGCCTCCTTTTTTGTTAATAGGTTTGATATGCGGAAAAAGTTTTTACCCTTAGAAGGGGATACCGAGCCAATGACAGATTTTGAGCGCGCTGATAAATATTATCAAAAAGAAATTTCCTTAAGCCCTAACAATGCTTTAGTATGGCATAACCGTGGTTTGCTTTATAAAAAAATGGCTTTAAATGTCGGGCGTAAAGATTTTGTTGAAGGGGAGAAATATTATAAGCAGGCTGAAGCTTATTTTAAGCGTTCTCTTCATTTGGACCCTGTATATGATAATACCTATTTTCAGCTTGCCGATATTGCAGCCATGCACCGTGATTTCAATACGGCAAAGGTTTGGCTTAACCTGTATATGAAGGGGCCCAACGATATCGTAAATACAGCTTATTTGGCCCAACATAAAAATAATACAACAGCTAAAAAGTTTTATAAAATTTTTGACGAAGAAGAAAAAAAATTAAAAGAACAAAATGCAAAATAAAATTTTAAATTTTATCAGTTTATTAAAAAGGTTTTGTTTTACAATTTGTTTATTTGTCTGCCCCCTTTTATTTTTAACAAATGCCACCCAAAACCCTTTTGCAGTGCAGCCGTTATGTTTTGGTATTTTCGGTGGTATTTTTATTTTATGTTATGGCTTGGAAATTTTGTTTAAAGGGGAACTCAATCTCCGATACTCTAAATTAGATTTTGTTTTTATTATTTTTTTATTCTCTTTATTACTTTCTTTGATTTTTAATTATATTTCCGCCCCTTATAAAACAGCTTTAATAAATGAATTTTTGCGTAAATCAGATTATGTAATTTTTGGTTTAATATTCGGTTTTTTATTCGCCAAAATAGCATCGGTAAAAATTGAATTTGCTGATTCCTCTTATAAATTTTTCAAAAATATTTTTCTTTGGTGTTTAGCTTGGTTTTTGTGGAAGGTTCAAGCTAGTTCTTTTGTTGCTATTTTGATTTTGGGCGCAGGGGTTTATTTGGGTTACAGACATTTGATAAATTTCGGTGTAAGGCAAATTTTGGACCTTATGCTCTCCGTTTGTTTTTGCGCTTGTTTATACGGTTTGATGCAAGGAACAGGTTTTGAATTATTCTGGGTTTTAGATATTTCAAAAGAATTTGGTGCGCGCCCTGTTTCTACGTTCGGTAACCCAAATTTTTTGGCTTCTTTTGCTTTACTTCTTTTACCATATTCTTTGTTGCTTTTTTTGCATGCTAAAAATAAAAAAGAAAACTTAATAAGCGGTTTTATTTGTTTAATTTTAGCTTTATTTTTAGTTATATCTGGTACCCGTTCCGCATGGATAGGTTTGTTGGGTTGTTGTTTTATATTTTTTATTTTATCCTCGGAATTGAGAAAAATATTTATAAGTAAATTCTTGAAGATATTTATTTTATTTTTAATTTTTTGTGCTTGTACTTTTGGGGTAATAAAAAATTTAAAACAGGGTGGTAACTCTTTACCGGGTGCAAGAATTTTAGAAGTAAAACAAGCTTTAAGTTCTCAAACATTTTCTTTGCGAAGTAAAAATTTAATTCAGCCTTTACATCAGCGTTTAATGATGTGGCATTGTGCTTTGGAAAATTTTAAAAGTTCTCCGATTTTAGGTAAAGGGTTAAATTCTTTTCAATTTAATTTCCCTTACTGCCAAGGTAAACTAATCGTCCAAAATCCTGCTTTAGATAAAATGAAAATGCAAGCAAATGCAACTCATAATGAATATCTTGAAATATTATCTGATGGAGGTTTCTTTTCATTAATTGCTTATTTGATTCTATGGGTTTTGTTTTTTATGATGTTCAATAAAAAAACAAAAACTTTAAACAATGAAGAAAAATATTTTTATCTTGCCTTATTATTAGGTTTAGTAAGTGTTTTGATTGATAATTTATTTAATATTACTTTGCGAACTCTATTGGTTAGTTTCGCCTTTTGGTTTATCTTTTCTTTGATAAATAACTTAAATGCAAAAAATAAAAAAATTAATTTAAACAAAGCTATTGGTAAGGTAATTTTTATTTTAATTTGTTTTACAGTTTATCTTTTAATTAGTTTCCAAACAAAAAATTTTATAGCCCAGATTTATGAATTAAAGGGATATAAAAATTTAGCTAAGGAAAATTATCAAAATACCGTTGATGATATGGAAAAGGCAATAAAATTATCTTCACTTAGGCCTGAACCATATTATGTTTTAATCAAAGTTCAAACACAATTAAATAATCTTGTAAAATCCCAAAAAATTAATGAAAAAGTTCTTAATTTTTACCCTGCCTATTATGAGTTTTATTTCTATCTGGCATCTTTACAATATATCCAACAAAATATGGCAGGTGCTTTGATAAATTTGCGTAAAAATTTATTATTGTTACCCACCTATTCCCCTGCGGCAGAACTGTTTGCAAATATTTTATTAAACCAAAATTATGTTTCTAAAGAAGATAAAAAATTTCTTGAAACTTTAGTTGAGGTGTTGCCTTATGAAACTAACTTACCGTCATATTTAGCTGAAATTTATTTTAAGGAAAACAACTGCAGCGCTGCTTCTGACTTTGCCCTTAAAGCTTTACAAAAAAATATTTTTGATAAGACTGCCTTGGAAATTTTTACTATTTGCCCTAGTAAGGCAAAAACTGATAAATTCCTGCAAAAGGTTTACAAAATTAACGAATTAAAAAACCAAATAAAAACTAGGCAAGACGACACTTTGTTAAAAGATATTGAAAAACTACAAAAAAAATATCCTGAAGAACATGAAATAAATGCTCTGCTTGCGGAATTTTATTATAGGCAGGGTAATTTCTGTGAGGCTGCAAAAATCTTAAAAAAGGGCAAAGGTAATAATTTTTGGGGTAAATCTTATAACTTATCTTTAGCTATGTCAGCTCAAAAATGTGGGGATAGACAGATAAGCGAAGAAATGCTTCAAGAAATATTGTATTTTGACCCTTATGATGAATTTGCCAAAAATAGGTTCAAAAATGTTAATATATAATATGGACGATGAAGGTAATGCTTTACAAAGACTGATAAATTGATATAATGTTTATATGGGCTTTGTAGGCTTTGTTAAGAGGGGCATATTTATGAGATTTAGAATAAATATTTTTACTTTGATGGCTTGTCTTGTTTTGACTATGTCTTCTTCTGTTTTTGCATCTGTGACTGATGCAGAAGAAGCTTTATCCAAAGGTAAAAGGCTTTATGCAGATGGACGTTATGAGGAGGCAATGGATAATTTTATAAATGTCTTTGTAACCGGGAGTACGGATCAAATCGCCGAAGCTAATGAATATGTCAACCTGATTCATTTTGATAGAGGGGGTGTAGTTGCGCCTACACAAGTTCCTTATAACGAAGAAATAGAAAAAAATAGAAGCCCTGAAAGGGGAAAAGTTTTATTTGATAAACAACTTGAGAAGGAACCAGGAGTCCCAACAAACCCAGATAAGTCAACCGTTGTCTGGAAAGAGGTTTTTACAAAAGAAGTTATGGAAGATATTCCTGAACCTGAGGACTCTGAGCCTAATGCCGACCCCTTTGGATCGAGAGATAACAATAAAACCGCAAAAAATTTAGATTCTGGTACCAACGAAGAAATTACGGAAAAAGATTCTGCTCAGGAAGAAAATAATGAAAATGTGACTGAAGTTATAGATAAGGAAATTATAATTCCGGAAGAAGAGTCTTTCCCTAAAGGAAGCAAATCAAAAATTCGTTACTTACAGAAAAAGGATGAAAAACAGCAAAGGCAGGAGTTAATAGATTCTTTAGTTGCTAAGTTAAATGCCAGGGAAGATGTTCAGGTTTATTTGCGTGGAGGACGAGTCGATGCAATAGATATTGATTCTTCCGCTCTATTTTTTGGAAGTGCGATTAGTAAAGTCTCTTCACCGATTTTAGACGATGTCTATGCTTTGATGATTTTGGAAGATTCTCCTGCTTATGTTATTTTACCTGAAGGCAGTTATACTGGGGATGTAACTTTGCATGGGGTACGTCAGGCGGTTGCACTAAACTCTTACTTAATAAACAGGGGTATTTCTCCGTCAAAAATGAATTTAAATATGGGCTTAACAACCCAAGAACCGCCTGAGAAATTCAGCAATTTAGCCGGGGTTTCTGTAGTGTTTGATTATGATGGTAAGTCCCGTTTAAAATCTAAATTACAGGAAAAGAATTTGCCCCCCACTCTTAGTCTGGCTGTTTATCCTTTTGAAGAAATAACTCCTTCAATAGGTGAGATTTTTGTGATAGATTTTTCAGTTATCGAAGCTTCTGCGCCTATTAAAGAATGGATTTTCCAAATTGTCAGCCATGCTTCTGACGGGCATTACTACGTTATTAAGCAACTTTCGGGTACAGATGCTTTAAACTATCAAACTTTTTGGAATGGCCGCAAAAGATATTTTGGGCATTTATTACCCTTGGGTAAATATACTGTTGTTCTTAAAGCAAAAGATACTGCCGGTCGTGAAAGTATTTTAAAGCGCCAACTCACTTTAAAAGAAGCCCCTGAAAAAGATGAAGTACTTGTAATTAAAACTGAATCTGAAGTAAAGAAAAGTGAAGAACTTAAAAAGGGAACTATAAAAAGTGAGACCAAAAATTTGAATTATTCCCAAAAGAGGCTTTGGACTAAGCCTGCTATTAAAAGGATAGGAAATATAGAGGAAGAAAATGAGAAAGTTTCTTCCGTGGTTTCTACTAAATCTGTTACAAAAACTTCTGAAACAGTATATGAATCCAGTAGTACCGATAATATAGCAGGGGTTCCTCAAGAAACAGAAACGAGTTTAACGGTAAACTCTTATGGGGCGACAAATAATCCTTATTCAAATACCGTTACTGAAGAGGAATAATTTTAAGTAAGGGGAGTATATGGATATAACTAGTATTTTTGACAAATTCTCAGGCATTAAACGTTCAGATTATGTGGAATGTATAGGTATACATATTTCCTTGACGGATGTTTATGTCGCACAGGTTACAACTGTTGCAGGCGGGATGGAAGTAAATTCACTTATAAAATTACCTATAAGTGATGTTCCTCAAGATAACTTAAAACCTGCAGAATTAAATGAAGGATTCTTTTTAACAACTAAACATTGGCTTGATCCCATACAGAAAATCATAGAAAGTAGAGATTTTAACACTAAAAATGTTGTTATCTCTCTTGATCCGGCATTTTGTATTTACAGGCATTTTGTAATTCAGAATATAGCCCGTGTTTATTGGAAACAAACTATACCCCTTCAGGCTAGAAAATATATTCATTATCCTTTTGAAAAGGGTGTTTATGATTTCTATGTATACCCTTTTAATGCTCCTTTAAGTAAAACCCAGAAGCTTGGTGTTGTATTTTGTATGACTTCTGCTAAAATCATTTCTGCTTTAGAAGCCGGGATGAAAAAAATAGGGCTTAATTTAGTTTCAGTGGAATGTTCTGCAATATCTGCTTATCGCCTTTTAACACAAGTAGATAAAGATAATTCCGAACAAAAAGGTATCATATATGCAAACTTCACTTCTACCCATGGGCAATTCCTGTTTGCCTTAAATGAATTACCACTGATGTTTAGGGAGGTGGAAGTTCAGAAGGCTCTGGGTGCAAGAAACCGTTTAGAAATAACGAATTGTATGGATTTTATTTCTAAACAACTTGAAAAGAATCCTTTTGAAGATGTAGCGGTAGTTTCTGACGACGGGGATTTTTGGGTTTATATAGTAGAGGGAGAAGTTAAACAACATGTTAGGATAAGCAAAATAAGTGAGGTTTTCGGCTTTAGGGTGGACGGATTCTCCGAAATGTCTGTTTTAGGGGCTTGCCTCAAATTTGTTAACAAAAAAGTACCAGATATAGATTTCTATAAAGGTAATCGTTCTTCAGATGAAGAAATTAGGGCTACAACCTTTGCCTGGTTGGTAACGGCAGCTGTTGCAGGCCTTGTAATACTTTATGCTTTATTTATGCAGGTGACTTCAGTTGTTACTGCCGTACAGCTTAAAGCCAGCAAAAAAGATCAAAAGGAAGTAACAGACTTTCAGGGCTTGTATGCTGACCAGATTAAGACGAAAGTCTCAAATTTAAAGAGCAATTCTAAAAAATTAGACGGTTTACTTGTAGAGCCGTATTTTACTAAAAAACTTTCTGCTTTACCCAGAACTTTACCGGAAGATATTTGGTTATCCTCCTTATCAATAGATTATCCTTATAATTTTGATATAAAAAAAGGAAATGCTACTATGGCTATTGAAGGGATAGCCAGTACCTTAGCTGGTAATAAAGAGGAATTGGCTTTAGGTAATAAATTTAAGTCAGATATATCTGCTGATTTAGATTTTGCTGATTTATGTAAAAATTCAGCTAATATAAGCTACAATATTGATAATTCTTTGAAAAATCAAGGTAGTATCTTTGTTTTAGGTACTAAATTTGTAGTAAAATGTGGGAATAAAAATGAAAATAAGTAATTTAAAAGCTGGCATGACAGATGCCATTTCGATGATTAAAGACAGAAATTTTAAGCCTTTTTTTAGGCCTTTGTCAATGTTAATAATAGTTGTCGTAATTGCCTGGTTTTTACATCAAGGAACATCTTCTCAAATAAGTGATATGAGAAGGAAGGCGGAAGCCCAAGCAGCAGAAATTGAAAACAGGGAAGAGTATTTAAAAAATAAGGCTAAGTATATGAAATTGGCTGAGGAATTACCCCCAAATACTCAAAAAGCCTTTTGGCATCCGTCACAAATTATTTCAATAAGAGAACAAGTCGGTTTAACAGAAGCCGCTTTATCTAATGGTAATGAGGCGCAGAAGACAGAAGGGGTTTTTACCATTTCTACTATTCCGATTAAAGGGGAGCTCACCTTTGAACAAATAGGGCGTGTTATTGAAGCGATAGAGAATAATCCTAGTTTTATGCGTGTATCAGATTTAAAAATCAGCCGTAAACAAGGGGAATTAGAAAAATTAAGTGTTACTTTTAATACCAATACTGTTTTTGTTCAGGATAAAGATTTTCCAACTTTGGTAGGGGGAAAGAATGAAAAATAAATTTTTATATATTTGTCTAGCTCTGTGTTTTTGCTTTTTAATTGTGACAGTTAATGCACAAAAGGTGCAAAATAATAAGGCTGCTGTAAATACAAAGGCCGTGGGAGTAAAAAAAGTTTCTTTTAACCCGGGCAGAAGAAATCCCTTTTTATCTAAAGAAGAAGTTATAAAAATAGACCAAATGAGGAAGGCAGAGCAGCGCCGTTTAGTTGAAGAAGAAGCAGAGAGAGAACGTCAGGCTAAAGCGGAAAGGGAACGCATCTTGAAACAAAAAATTCTTGAAGATGAAATAAGACGTTATCCTGCCAGAGCTATCATGTATAAAATACGTGTAGACGGTATCTTAGGAAAAGAGGCCATAGTTAACGGAGAAGTTGTTGGTATAGGCTCCAAAGTTTTAGGAGCTAAAGTAGTGTCAATAACAGATGATTCTGTTTGGTTTACTTATAAAGGGCAAAGGTTTCAGCGCAAATTACCTTTGTTATAAAGTTTTGTAGATAAAAAAAATTAGGAGGAAGTAATGAAAAAGAAAATAGCACTCACTTTGGTACTGGTGTTTGCTTCGTTTCAATTGTGTAGCCAAATAGCTTTGGCACAAGGAACGAAAAATTCAACAGGGCCGAAGGTTGAAGTAGTAGATAATTATGGGGAAACCCCGAAAGCCAATAATAATGCTGGGCAAAAGGCGGAATCTTCATTATACAAACGGGAAGTTGTTTCTCCGTTAGATAGGAAAGTAACTATCAGGGTTAATAATGTACCAATAGGTACTTTCTTAAACAGTATTTCCGCACAATCAAAAATTAACTTTATTATGGGAGAGGAGTTTTCCGGTAAGAAAATTTCTGCTTCCTTAACAAATGTAACTGTTCGGGAAGCTTTGGATACTCTGTTAAGGGTACAAGGTTTGACTTATCAAAGAGTCGGTAAAAGTGATTCTTATGTTATTACAAACCGCTCTGAGGAAGCTCCTAATACAATAACTAAAGTTTATACTTTAAATTATGTATCTTTGCAACCTAACACATCTCTTGCCAGTGATTTAAGTTCTGTTATGCCTGCAGATGTCACCAGCAGCAGTTTTAGCGGCGGAAGCGGAACTTCTTTTAACGTTTTTGACAGTTCTTCCAGCGGTGGCCCAGGCGGTCCTGGCTTTTCTTTAAATAATTCTCCGACACAAACCATCGCCGGCAACGGAAGCAGCGCAATTTTAGGCGTTATTCAAAGTGTTCTTACAAAACAAGGGAAAATTGCTATTGACTCCAGAACAAATAAATTAATTATTACTGATGTTCCGGAAGTTTTCCCGCAAATAGAAAGCATCTTAGATGAGCTCGATATTAAAGCTCCTCAAGTTTTAATTGAAGCTCAAGTAATTGAAGTATCAAAAGGTAGTGGTTATGATGTCGGTTTTAACTGGAATGTTCAAGGCACATTTACCGGCGGCGCGACAGAAATGCCTTGGAATTATTTCGGTGCCAGAGAAGGTAATAAGTTGTTAAGATATCTCGGTACAACTTCTAATGACAGCCCTAGCACGGTATCTCCTAAATTGAGTTGGGAAAATTTTACAGTTGTATTTAAAGCTTTAATGCAAAACCAAGAGGCCCGCTCATTAGGTAAACCTAAAGTTATTACCATGAATAATAATCAAGCTATGGTAACTTCTTCAAGAGATGCCTCCATAGGTACAATAACTAGAGATACAGGAAGTGGTTCAAGCGGTACAACCACAACAAGCGGTTCTGAAAGAAAGAGAATTGGATTAACCTTAACCGTAACACCTCAAGTTAATAAAGAAGGTTATGTTACTTTAACAGTTTTACCTTCTTATTCAGATCTTGTTGCATCAGAAATGGGCGATACTTATGATACAGTCACCCGTGCTGTTACAACACAAGTTCGCGTAAAAAGCGGCCAAACAGTTGTGTTAGGCGGCCTTTTACAATCTTCGGATAAAGAAATGACTTATAGGGTTCCTTTACTTGGTCAAATACCAATAATTGGTTGGTTATTTACTTCTAAGCAGAAAAGTAAAAGCACTACAGACTTAGTCATTTTCATAACACCTACGGTGTTGTCTGAATAAGTAGTTTTGAATTGGAAGGATCGTTAGTATGGCAAAACAGTTGGTAGATATTTTAATAGAAAGTGGTAAGTTAACCAAAGAAGGTTTAAAGAAAGCAGAATTACATGCAAAGCAAAATGAGGTCTCTTTAAACGAAGCTTTGGTATCCTTGGATATTGTTAAAGAAGAAGAACTTACACAAGCAATGTCTAAACAACTTTCAGTACCTTATGCCAGTAGGCAAAATGGCATTTTGATACCTGAAAAAGATCAAAATCTTGCTAAGTATATTCCGGAAAAATATGCCCGTGAAAATGTTATTTTACCTCTATTTATAGAAGATAACACCTTAGCAGTTGCTTTAAACGATCCTTCCAACGTTTTTCTGTTGGATAATTTGCGCATGATGAGCGGGCTTGAGATACAGCCCTTTATCGCCAGCAAATCACAGTTGTTTCAAGCTTTGGATGCGTTTTATTCTAAGAAAGACTTGCTTGCAGAAGTAATTTCAGAAGAGAAAGAAGAAGCAGAAGCAGGGGAAGGGCAAAGTTTAGAAGAACTTTCTAACCCCGATGCTAAAATTGACTTAGATAAAGAATTTTCCGGTGCAGGTGCTCATTATGTTAAAATGGTTAACGCTATTTTGCGTCAAGCTTTAACAGAAAGGGTGTCTGATATCCACTTAGAATTATTTGATGAAAGAGTAAGTTTGCGTTTTAGGATTGACGGTTCTTTGTATGAAAGAACCTCACCGGCCAAGGAAGACGTTGGGGCTATTATTTCCCGTATAAAAATTTTATCAAAACTTGATATCGCTGAAAAACGTTTACCACAAGATGGAAGTTTCGCAGTAAAATTCCAAAACAGGACGGTAGAATTCCGTGTGTCAGTATGTCCTACCGTTTTCGGCGAAAAGTTGGTTATCCGTATTTTGGATAAGGGTAGCAACGAATTGAATCTTGACAAATTGGGTTTCGAACCTAAACAAAAAAAAGATTTCTTGGAAGCAGCAGCTTTACCCCATGGTTTGATTTTTTTGACCGGTCCCACAGGTTCAGGTAAAACTACAACTTTAAATGCTGTTTTAACATCAATAAAAAGTTCCGAATACAATTTTATGACTTTGGAGGACCCGGTAGAATACAAATTATCCGGTATCAGCCAAGTACAGGTAAAACCGCAAATAGGTTTAACTTTTGCGGCGGGCCTGCGTTCTTTCTTACGTCAGGACCCTGATGTAATACTAGTCGGTGAAGTCAGGGACTCTGAAACTGCAGAAGCTTGCTTAAAAGCTGCATTGACAGGTCACTTGGTATTTTCTACTTTGCATACAAATGAAGCTATCGGTGCTGTTCCCCGTTTGATTGATATGGGTATAGAACCTTTCTTGCTGGCAAGCTCTTTGGCTTTGGTGGCTGCCCAGCGTCTGGTTAGGGTACTTTGCCCTTATTGTAAAGTGCCTTATGTTCCGGGGCCGAGTGTTATTGATCAGGTTATAAGGGAATCAATGTTACCTTCTAAAGATAAAGCAACATGGACTTTCTTTAAAGCCCAAGGTTGTCCTAAGTGTTCCGGTACCGGTTATATGGGCAGAAAAGCAATTTACGAAGTATTTAAAGTAAACGAAAGTATGCGCAATACAATCTATCAAACTAAAGATTTGATTGAGCTTAAAAAAGCTTCCCAAAGTACAGGTGCTTGGAATTTACGTGCCAGCGGTTGGAGGAAAGCTGTAACCGGTATTACTACTGTTGAAGAAGTTCTTGCTGTCACTTTAGCAAATGAATAATTTAGCAAATGAATAAAAGGAGATAATATGCCTAGGTTTAATTGTACAGTTCAAGATACTAATGGAAAGTATATAAGAAGTTCAATAACAGCTGATACTATAGAAAAGGCTATTTATGCTTTACAGGTTAAGGGTTTTATTGTATTAGAAATAAAACCGGAAAAGGCAAAAACTTCTTTTGCTTCTTTATTTAGCTCTGCGCGTATCGGTTCTAAAAAAATAAAAGGGCATGTTTTAGCCTTTTTTGCTGAACAGCTTTCAACTTTGCTAAGCGGTGGTGTTCCTTTAATCAGGGCTATATCTTTGCTTGGAGAATACTCTACAGATAAAAATTTTGGGCCTGTTTTAGTAGCAGTAGCCCGCGATATTGCGAGTGGTAATTCTATGCATGAAGCTCTTGATAAATTCCCTAGAGTATTTGACCATACTTGGATTTCCATGATTGAAGCAGGTGAGGTTGGCGGCCATTTAGCTGATGCTTTGATGCAGGTTGCTAAATACGTCAAATCTAAAGAAGCTTTGAAAAGCAAAATTATTACCGCAGTTTCTTACCCGGCAGTATTGTTTATTATGGCCATGGGTGTTTTAGTGTATTTCGTGGTAGGGATAGTCCCGACATTTGCTGATATATTTAGAGACTTTGACATGGAATTGCCTACAATAACGAAAATCGTATTGAATGTTTCACATGCTATAGCAGATCATTGGCTTTTAATATTTACAATTATAGTTGCTATTGTGTCTATATTTTATATGATTATATCTACTCCGTCAGGTAAAAAAGTTTGGCATAAATTTCATTTAACCATGCCTATATTCGGCAAATTTGTTTCTAATATTTACTATGAAAAATTACTTAATAACATGGCTACTTTGTTAAACAGCGGTGTAAGCATTATTAACGTTTTAACTGTTATGGAAGAATCTTTTGCCGGTAATGTTATTATAAAGGAAGCTATAACCTATACTAAAAATGAAGTTGCTTCAGGTAAGAGTTTATCAGAATCTTTTAGAAAAACTAAAGTTTTCCCTGGTTTGATGACTGAAATGATGCTTATGGGTGAAGAATCTGGGCGTTTACCTAGTATTATGGAAACCCTTGCTGTATTCTATCAAGAACAAGTTAATCAATTCCTAGCCCGTTTTTCTGCTATGATTGACCCGATTTTAATTGTAGGTATAGGTTCTATAATAGCTGTTATAGTTTTGTCTATTTTCTTGCCGATATTTAAAATGTCCCAAATCGGAGGTTAATATGGCGGGTAAAAAAGGGTTCACTTTAATTGAAGTTGTTGTTGTTACTTTAATTATTGCTGCACTGGCTTTACTGGTTGCACCTTCTTTTAAAAATTCTGTTATGACAAATCAAATGGAAATGGCCAAAATCGGTTTAGTTGAATTAACCACAGCTGTAAAATTGTATAATGAAATTCATGATTCTAACCCGATGTCAGGTATTTTCAATAAAGATAATTTTGATCTCTTAACACAAGAAGATACAGAACAGGGATATGTATATTTGCAAAATTCCAACCGATGGGGTTTAAGAACTGGTTCTGCTACGGAGTATTCTTTAAGAACGGCTGAAGGAGTTCTGAATTGCCGCTATACAATAGGAGATAATCAGGATACTTCAATTTTGTCCCATACCACTTGTAAGTTTACCGGCCCGGATGAGGATGTTGAAGAATGTTATAAATTTTTTATACAAAAAACAAATCCTGCTATTGTAAAAAAAGTGAGGTTAGATAGTTGTGAGCTTTAATTATTTAAATAAAAAAGGGTTTACTTTAATGGAACTAATTGTTACCGTAATTTTGGTGGCAGTACTTGCCAGTTACGGTGTTTATTATTATACTAATACTATAAGGGAAGGGGAAGTAAAAGCCGCAAAAGGGAAATTAGCTGCTTTAGGTGGCGGTGTTGCAAGGTTTATATTGGAGTATGGTCAACCGGGTTTATCAGCACCTTTGCTTATAGATACAACTATTGAAAGTGGGACTTGCAATTATTATAGCCATAATGCCAGTGAAAAAATGAAAAGTATATTTACTTGCGGATATATAGAAAAGAGTTTAGGGTTTGATGAAAAATTTAATTTTTATTTTGGCATTCCAAGTAATAGTGCTTGCGGAGGTAATTTAGATACATTGTCAGTTTTTATGAAACCTAAAGAGCAAAATGTTGAAGGTTACCCTTCTTGTGCTTTTTTTAATCCTAACACTGATACGGTAGTAGAGGTACAAAATTAATGAAACTGAGCAAAGGTTTTACTTTGGCGGAAATGGTAGCTGTAATAGCTATTTTAATGATTTTAGCGGTTTTAAGCACTCCTTTTATTAAAGGATATATAGATGACGCTTATAACGGTAAAGCTTTAATTTATATGAGGGAACTAAATGAAGCTCGTATGAATTTTGAAAAGGATTATCCAGGTGTAAAAATAGGTGGGGGCGATGTTTATCTGACAGAGTGTAATATACAAAATATTTATGGCCAAGAGAATTTAAGATTGGAGCCCTCTATACTAACAGCTTGTAAATATATAAAAGACAGAGAGGATATTTTTGACAGGTATTCTTTTCAGTTAGGGCTAGATGCGGAGTGTTGTGCTTGTAGTTCTCCTGTAATTTCTATGAAAGGATTAGAAAATGCAGGCATATATGCCGGTAAATGCGCTTGTATAGATTCCCTGGGAAGAGTTTATAAGCAGGAGGATGAATCCTGCTAGATTGAAGAGGATAATTCTAGGTAGTGTTTATGCAAAATAAAGGGTACACAATAATGGAGGCAGTAGTAGCCATGTTTCTGGTGGTTGTTATGGTAGGGGCTGTATTTTCTGCCTTAATGTCCAGCAGGCGTGCTATAATTTCTTCTTCCGAACGGGAAGAGGTATTATATAGTTTGCAAAGCGCTTATGGTATGCTTAAAGATTGCCGTTCAAATACTGAATGTCATTTGAAAAAAATGGGATGCAACTATGAATATTCAGTTTCTGACCAAGATTTAAAAACATGTAATGGCCTTTTTACCTTTAATTTTAAAAATTTATGTGAGAAAGATAGTACAGGGGTGTTTAGCTATAATGTTAAAGTTTCGCAATCCCTCCCGGAGGCTTGGTTGTCTCTGGATCCTGGGATGTGTGTAAGTAAGCCCGTTCAGCTGGAACATTTTAACGTTTTAAGTTTAAAGGCACAATGTACGGAATAATTATGACGAAAAAAGGTTTTACTTTAATGGAATTGTTGGTGTCCATCTTTATTTCTGGGATGGTAATGCTTGCTTTGGTTGCTATGTGGAAAACTTCTTCTAATCATACTGCCCAAGCCCAACGCCAGACTATTATAAAAAATGAAAATACTGTTTTTCTTAGGAAAATTTATTCTGATTTTATTTCCTCAAGTGAAATTATTTGCCCTTGGAGCTATTCTAAAGGTGGGGCTTCTTGCAATGATGGTGAATATATTTCTGTTAAAGAGGCTGTTATAAATCCTGAAAACAGGGACCAACTTATGAGAATTACCAATCCGATTTGCGGTGCTTCAAATAATGCTTGGGCTACAGGGGATACATTGGGGAATATGGTTTCCCGTTGTATAAAGCCTTCTTATACAATATACGTTTTTGATAAGGATTCAATGCAAGTTTACCGTTGTAAAAATAATTTTCTTACAGAGAATAAAGTTATAAATATCAGCACCTTAATAAGTGATGCACATTCCTTTTGTTCTACAGCTTCAAACAGGGAAAATATCATGCCTTATGTTTCAGATTTTTCTTTGACAATACCATCTGATAGTATCTCGGAATTATTCATCGATTATACAATTAATAGGGATTTTGGTGAAGGTACTCCGCCGGTTTACTTTAAATTTAAACATTTTTTAACTAGGAAGGGAGGGGCATAATGTCCAAAAAAGGTTCTGCTTTAATGCAAGTTTTAGTTATAGGGCTTATAGTTGCTGCTTTTGCCGTTTTGATGCTTAGATATGCCGTGACAAGAAGTGCTAACTTATCCAGAACGGTACGTATTTTGGACTCCCAAATAGTTGCAGACAGTTGTTTGGATCAATATATGTCTTTCCAAGCCACTTCAGAATTAAAGGGGGAACCCCCTTGCGGAACTTTGGACATGAATTGTCTTTATTATCCCAATAATGGGGTAACCGTTTCTACTATTACTATGACAGCCGGCACTGCTACAATAAACAATTCTTATACAATAATTACTACTTTTACCGTTACTGTAAATACAGGCCAATAAGCGTAAAATGCCAAATAAAAGAATATTAATCCTTATTTTTTTATTTATGTTGGGTACATTTTGTATAGCCAAAGATAAGGCAGGGGATATTAAATGGATAAAAAGTAACCTCGGCGGTTTTAATATAAATATTGAGCCGCATACTGGTGGTATGATGACCCCAAACCTTGCAATGCAATTTAATAATATTTTCCAGATGTTGCGCCAAAATATTGCTTGGATGATTCCCGGGACTGTTAATATAGAAGTCTATCAAAATAAAAATAGTTTTTTAATGCATAACAGTGCTATCGCGGAAGATTGGTCCGGCGCTTTATTTGACCCGGGCCGTAATGTTATTGTTATGTATGACGAACCCAAACGGCAAAAACATATGATGAAAAAGTTCGCCCATGAACTTACCCATTTGTTTGTTGAAAATACTTTTAACCCGCCTAATTCCAAAACTCCTAAAAAAGAACCGCCTGTATGGCTAAATGAAGGTCTAGCCGTTAATATGGAAGATTTGGCCGAAACACCGCGGGGGGGTGTTTGGAACCATGATTTAATAGTGATAAATATATTTTCCGGCGGCGAGCATGAAACTTTAAAAATGCGTAAAGAAAACGGAGGGTTAACACATAAGGAAAAAGAGGGTTTGCGCAAATTTGCGGTTTCAGATAAAATTGTATTTTTTAAAAATTTTGTTGATTTTATAGAACCTAATTCTTATGATAAAGCCCTTGCAAACGGTAAGGTAGATGATTGGTATTTGCAAGCTTATGCTATGGTTCGCTTTTTATTCAGGCCGGAAAATTCCCCAACACCCAGCAAGCGTATGCAATTCCAGCAATTTATGGAAATACTTACAAAATACAGCCCTAAAACAGATGAAACAGGAAAGCCTATTTTATCCGCAGACGGTAAAAAAATTATGGCCCGCCCAAGTGAAGAAGAGGCTTTAAGGGCCGCTTATAGGTATCAAAATATTTTAGCTTTTGAAGAAGATTTTTGGAATTGGCTTACCGTATATCAAGCCAAAGGTCGCAAGAAAATTAAAGGAAATATTAAAGGTAAATGATTATGGACAGAATACAACTTGAAAATTTATTAAACGAGAATAAACCTGCTGAGGTCTTGGAAATTTTACTTTCTTATAAAGGAAAGGAAAGTTATTTTTATTTCATTAAAAGTGAGGCTTACCGCCTGCTCGGTAAATTTGAAGAGGCTATTTTAGAAGCGAAAAAAGCCCAAAAATTAGCCAAAGTTTCAGAAGAAAAAATTGATATATTTTTGGCTTTATCCAAATGTTACCGCACGCTCGGTAAAGCAAAAGAGGCACAAAAATTTGCCTCCGCTGCAGGGGAAATTGCCCGTAAAGAGCAATTAATTGATCAGGCGATTTTGGCTTTACAGGAACTTGCTTTAGCCCTACGTGCCGAAGGTAAATTAAGTGATGCAAAAATTTTACTTAAAGAGGTTTGGGAGTATTATCAAAGTGAAAAGGATTATGAAGGTTTATCCTTTATTGCCTGGGCTTTAGGCGGTATTTGCCGTCTGGAAGGCAATTTTAAAGAAGGTATAAATTTATTTAAACAAAGCTATAAATATGCCGCGCGTATTAAAGATAGAATTTCTATGGCCTATGCTTTATGCGGCCTTGCCGGTATTTTACGCGTAAGCGGGGATGCAAAAAATTGCGTCTTAAATTATGAGAAGGCTGAAAAGTTATTTGCTAAAACCCAGGATATTTTTGGTAAAGCCTATACAAATTGTGGTATGGCAAACGGGCTTAGGCAGCTTGGTTTTTTAGATAAAGCCGCCAAGCATTATAAACGCGCTGCTTTGCTTTATACGGCGATAAACGATACTGTTGATCTCGGTTTTGTTAAATGGGGGCAGGCTGATGTTTTAAAACGCCAAAATAAACTTGAACAAGCCTTGGTTATTTTAGCAGAAGCCAAAAAATTATTTGCCAATTCCGATGAAATACGCGGGCAGCTTTTAACAGAAATTTCCCTTGCGCAAGTTATTTATGCTTTGGGCGATAAGGCTAAAGCGGACAAAATTTATTTTGCCGCCGTAGAACGAGCCAAAGCCGAAGGCCTGCACACCTATCTTGAAATTTATACTTAATTTTTTGCTATAATTTTAAAAAGGAGTTTAGGACGTAATTTTGAGAGGTTATTTATGAAAAAAATAATTGCAAACCAAGCAGATATGTTAAGAAGTTTGGACCGCATGGCCCACCAGATTTTGGAAAATTACAGTGATACTTCTAACCTTTGCTTAATCGGCGTAAAAACACGCGGTGTTTATTTGGCAAACCGCCTCCAAGAACGTATTAAAAAATTTGCAGGTATTACTTTACCCGTTGGTATTTTGGACATAACTTGGTACCGCGATGACCTTTCAAAAGTTGCCGAAGACCCTCAAATTAAACCGTCCTCAGTCGGCTTTGATATTAAAGATAAAAATTTAATTGTTGTTGATGATGTTTTATACACCGGCCGCACAGTTCGATCCGCTTTAGACGCAATAACCGATCTTGGCCGCCCGCGCAAAGTGGAACTTTTGGTCATGGTAGACCGCGGCCACCGCGAGATCCCTGTAAAAGCTGATTATATTGGCAGGGAAGTTATTACCGCAGATGATGATATTATCCACGTGCATTTAAAAGAAAAAGACGGTGATGACTGTATAGTTCACAATATCGGCGGTCAATCGGAAAGAGATAGTAAATAATTATTTTTTATTTTTTGTTTCCTATATTTTTCGGTAAACCTTTAATTATAATAATAGGTGTAACGGGTATCAGCTTTTTTCCCTTCTTTTTTTCCTGTTTCGTTTTGACAAAGTCGGTTTGGGATATCATTAGTATCTAAACTGTAGACAGTGCAAGCCTCTTTACTGTACATCATTTGTATTCCAAAAATATATGTTTTACAAATAACTCTTAAATCTTTCCAAATTTCGCAGCTATATATATCAGTGTTTTTGGGATATATAGTAAATTTATCATCATATTCATTTTCCGATTTTATTAGTATTGAAACATCCAAGTCGTTAAATTTGGTAGGTGGAATACTTTTTGCCAAATAAGATCTTTCGGTAGATTCTTGCAAAGCTTTCGTAACATTTTTTAAAGTGCTGAATTTACTTTTTGCAACTGCTAATTTATATTGCGGCAAAGCAATTGCGGCAAGTATACCAATAATTAAAACCACAACTAAAAGTTCTAAAAGAGTGAAAGCTTTTTTATTCATAATTTATTTCTCCATATTTTTATTTTATAGCGTTTTTAATTTAGCTATATACTATATTGTAAAAAAAAAAAAGCTTGTCAAGAGGTATTTAAACCTTACGACGAGAAAATAAAATTTTGTGTATTTTTGTAAAGAAATTATTTCTTATTTATTTGGTTTGCAACTTCGGAAATTTTGGCTTTTATTTCGTCTTGATTACCTAAAAAATAATCTTTGATTAAATTTAAATTTTCATCAAATTCAAAAACGTAAGGAACTGCGGTGGGTAAATTTAAATTAACAATATCTTCGTTACTGATATTTTTTAAGTGCTTTATTATTCCACGTAAAGAGTTGCCATGTGCTACGATAAGTAAAGTGTCATTATCTTTAAGTTTCGGGAAAATATTTTCTTGCCAATAAGGCATAGTGCGGTTAATTGTATCTTTTAAAGATTCGGTACGCGGTAAAAATTCTTTTGGGATTTTTTTATACATTGGGTCTAAAGCGGGGTTGCGAGGATCTTCTTCATCAAGAGGGGCCGGTGCTATATCAAAACTTCTTCGCCAAATTTGGACTTGCTTTGCCCCGTATTTTTCAGCCGTTTCCGCTTTATTTAAACCTTGTAAAACGCCGTAATGCTTTTCATTTAAACGCCAAGATTTTTCCACCGGCAAATACTCTTGGTTTAAACCTTTTAAAACAATATTTAAAGTATCTATTGCGCGGCTTAAGTAAGAAGTAAAACAATAATCGAAATTAAAACTGTTTTCCCGAAGTAAAATTGCGGCTTTTTTGGCTTCCTGTAAACCTTCAGGTGTAAGTATAACATCAGTCCAGCCTGTGAATTTATTTTCTTTATTCCACAAACTTTGCCCATGTCTTAGCAAGACAATTCTTTTCATATTACCCCCTAATATTACTTATTTGGTTTTTAT
The DNA here is from genome assembly GCA_902787065.1 of uncultured Elusimicrobium sp. Lineage (GTDB taxonomy): Bacteria > Elusimicrobiota > Elusimicrobia > Elusimicrobiales > Elusimicrobiaceae > Proelusimicrobium. The sequence continues at coordinate 36,731 of CADAFA010000001.1, read as the reverse complement.
TAAGTAATCTATGCCTAGGTTGAGGTTTTTTGCTGCCTTATCCAAATAGCCGTTTTGGACAAATTTATCGTATAAGGCTTCCCATTCTTCTTCAAGCAAATCATATTCGTTCATGATTTGTTGTTTTGCATAATCAGCACCGTCTTCCCCTTCATGCTCTTTTTCATATTCGGTTTTTAGGGTTAGGTACTTTTCTGCCAGCATTATGGAAAGTTCTTCATCAGTCATTTCCGCTATGTCTTTTTGAGGGATTGCTCTTGGTTTTGTAGATTTTTTATCTAAAGTTTCTTCTTTGGTAACCTGTGTTTTAGCCGGGGTGCCTGCCGTATGCACTTTGCTCAATACTATGTATATTGATAAAATTACGGTAAATAATATGACTGTTACAATTAAAATATTCAGCCAAGTTTGAAAATCGGTATGTTCAAAAATAATTTTCAGAACAAATAAAATTAAAAGTATAATTATAAGTATTGCCAGGAAAAGACCCATCATTTTTTTACCTCACTATTATTAACTAATTTTTTTGCAAGTTGCAGCATATTTTTATCTTTCATAACCTCTGCAGCTATTTTGCGAAATTCTTCATCTTTGGAATATTTTACAAAAATATTTCTAACCTCCGGTTTAAAAACAATTTGTAAATAATTTCCCTGTTCTAATTCTTCCTGTGAAACTACAGTAGAAATTTCTTTAATAAATTCCCTTAATTTAGGGTTTTGGCTGTAAGTTTCGACAGTTTGTTTTTCTTCTTCCGTTAATTCAATTTGTAAAATTGGTTTTACTAATTCTTTTTGTTGATTAAAATCTTTTTGTTCTTGGGCAATTAAAGCCGGTTTTTTTACCTCTTTTACATCTTCATCTTTAAGTTTTGCAAAGGGGGAAAACTCCCTGCTTTCTTCAATTTCTTGATCAGAAGAAGGGATAAAACTTTCAACCCTTCTGACAAGAAAATTAGCACATAATATTGCCAGCGAAAAGGCCAGCAATGCTATGGATAATTTTTTCTTCATTTAACTTCCAATAATTCCACATTAAATATGAGTAAAGAATTCGGTTCAATGGGGCCTGCTTGCATATTACCGTAAGCTGTTTCCGGCGGGCAATATAAAGTGGCTTTTGCGCCCGGTTTCATTTCCTGTAAACCAATAGTCCAGCATGAAATAACACCGTTTAACGGGAATTCAGCCGCTACACCTCTCGCAACGGAACTGTCAAAAACTGTACCATCTAACAATTTACCGGTATAGTGAACTTTAACAGTATCTGCCGGTTTGGGGTTTTTACCTTTACCTTTCTTTTCTATTTGTATAACTGCCCCGTTTGAAAGTACTTTAGATTTTTTATCTTTCTTTACGTTTTTTAAATAGTCATCTTGTGCTACTTTGCGTTTTGCCTCTAATGTGGCTTTATCTTCTTGATATTTTTTTGCAATTAAGGGCTTATATTCTTCTAAATTTGTTTGAGATTTTCGGTTAAGCAAAGAGTCCCTCATACCTTGGGAAAAAGATTTATAAGAATCTTCATCTTCCAAAATAAGTTGTTTTTTTACATTATTGCCCAGCAAATAACCTAGGGAATACATAACTTTTTCATCAGATTGGTCTGTTGGCTGCCCTGCTTGTGCTAATACGAGAGATGAGAATAAACAACAAATAATTAATGTTAAATACTTTTTCATTTTAAACTCCTTATTTACGTTTTAAATATTCTAATACTTTTTGTTTTACTGCCAAGGCTGCATCTTGCCCCGCAGCCAATAAACTTCTTAATTGTGCTGTTTCTTTCCTGTTAGAACCGTCACGTTCGGTTTTTGAATAGGTTGCAAAAATCCCTCCTGTAGCCATATCTTTTAAATTAACTGTCGCAGTTGAGGTGCACCAATTTAACCCTTGTGTTGTTTTAGATTCATATTTATCGACATAAACTTTCATTACAAGTTCAATATCGGCCTCAGGTAAATTTTCACCTACTTGGAAACCTAGAGTGTTTAAACTTTCGATGATAGGGGTTTTAATTGTTTCCTGTTCATCACCGGTAATTTTTGAAGATATTTTGATTTCATAAAAGGCCCTGTTATAAGCTGCGCGGGCATTATATAAAAGTTCTTCCCTATAGGGAGTTGCGTCATAGGATAATATTTTATATTCCTCATCAAGGGGTTTTCTTTCTTCTAAAAGATTTTCCATTTGTAAAGCATATTTTAGGCGTACAAATTTATCCTGCTCTTCATTTAGTTTTTTGGTTAAACTTTCTATCTTGGCATCATAGTCTGTGTAATAAGGTTGCAAGGCTTCCATAGCAGATTGGCGTTCAAGTATTGCCATGGCATAGTAGCGTTTTTTGTCGTCTTGTTTCACCTTCCAAGTTTTTGCAATTTTTGCTAAAGAAAGGATATTATCCCTTCTTGCCTGGCTTTCTTTATCGGCAGGTAAGGTGGCAAAAATATTTCTTATTTCCGCTAAAGCAGAAGCTTTGGCTTTATCTTTAGTATCAGCACTTGCTACTTTGGAAAGATATTTGTCATAAGGATACTGTTTTAAATTCTCCCTTAAAACATTTTTATTGCCGCAGGCACATATTACAGCCAATATTGGCAAAATTATAAACAATTGTTTTAGTTTCATAATTCTCCTTTATTTAGCGCTCCTTAAATACAAGTAAGTGTGGCGCCCTTTATTAATTTGTACATCTTTAAAGGTGTGTTCGTCAAGTACTTTTTCATTTTCGTCGAGTAACTGAACTTTAATTTCGTGGGTTCCTTCTTCAATCAAAATATTTGCTTCCCTGATTTGCGCGGGTAAAGTAAACCAAGAACGGGTATCGGCACTTTCTGTTGCGGTAAATAGGCCGGTTAAAATCATGTCAACTAATACACCCACATTATCATCTTTCCTTGAGGTTTGTTTTTTGGCTTCTTTCGTAATTAAGAATTTTATTGCCGCCCTTACTGCCGAACTGATGAATATTTTGCTATATTCTTCATCAAAATTTTTCTTAAAGTAATAACTTAAATTGCTGGCCAGACTTGTTTGTGCAACCTCTTTCCCGTCAACAAATATACGGGACCCCTGAATTTGATAAGGTACTTCATGTATTGCCGGCAAGGCAACGGCAATAGCATTACCATAAGCACCTGCTAAAGCTGAATTTATTGTCTGTTGGCTGACACTCTGATAACTGCTATCCGTACCCAAGGCAAAGCCGAACCTGTTCCAGGCCACCATGGTTCTTTTAGAAATCAAAATAGGGATATTTCCGTTTAAATGTTGTACGGTAAGCAGGCCTTGATTAGAACCCCTTGACATTCTTGGTATTTGGGGCATTGTAGCATAGGAATCGGCAAACTTTGAATAGGCATTTTTTGCATTTTCATAACAAATACGCGCATCTGAAAAGGCACCCCACATTAAAAATATTTGGCTTGCAAAGTATTGTAAAAATGGGTCATCTTTACCGGTATCTTGGCGGAGTTTGTCCAGGTAAAACACCATAGTTCTTGTTTCAACTACCGCATCTTGTAAATTCTTTTCCTGTAAATAGGCTAAGATTTTGTAAAAGAATAAATAACCGAGTTCAAAATATTTTAAGCGATAAGGCTCTGTATAATTATTAACTATAAAACTTGCAAATTTTTGTGATATGCTTTTTGCGTAAAGATCGGACTGGATATCTTCCGCTCTTTTTAGATTTACTAAAGTGTTTGTGGAGTAATGTAAGGAATCTTGCTGGGTGCCCAAATCCAAATAATATAAACTGGTATCACGCCTGCCATAAATTTTTTTATTGTTTTCTATTCTTGCTTTTGAAGCTTCAAAGTTATGGTCTTGCATATAACCGATAACTTGGTTTTTATAACGTATTGAAGGCCCTGAGCAAGCGCAGAGCAAGACAAAGCAAGCAATTGCGAACAGGGCCTTCATACTTTTCATAGATTATAATTTAAATGCTTTTTTATTTACGTATTTTTTTATTTGTTTTTGACCGTTCCAAAGTATTTTGTTTGTCTCAATGTTAATTAATTTTAAATTAACTTGATAAAACACAACACTTTTACTGCCTTCTTGGTCTTTAATATCACTTAATACGCCGCTTAACATATAATCGGCACCGACTTCTTTACCAAATGCTTTGCGGGTAGCTTCAGAGGAATATTCATCTTGGTCCAGGCGTTCTTGGCGCAAGTCCCCTCTTTCATCTTTAGAAGCCACAAATTCCACCTTACCGCTGTTTATTAAAGCCCTTTGAAGTTCTTCAATAAAAGTATTGGTGTTTATATGTTCCATAGAATCATTTCTTACTGTACCTACGATTACAACCGGGTCGGCCCCTTTCTTTTCTTTTAAGGCCTTAGCATACCAAGCACCGTTTAAGCAGTCCTCAATCATGGTCTTGGCAACTTCGCGGGAATCGGTATCGTTCCAACTGCCGCTGACATCTTTTACTTGTTCAACTTCCATACGCTTAACTTTTGTGCCACATGCTAAGAGAAATGGGCAGACGAGTAAAGCAATAAACAACTTTTTCATATTTCCTCCTGATTGGAATATAATATATTTTTATCATTTATGTGGGGTAGTGTCAAGATATAAACCCGAAGGGTTATAGTATAAAATGGGAATAATGTGAATAGCCATCTTTAAATTTTTTGATAACTTTTTCGCGGTCATCTTTAGCTTTTTGTTCTAAAGCTTGGTGAATCGGCAGAAGGAAATTTTTAAGTTCCTCTCTAGTATCAAGTTGTTTTTTTTCGGAGTCAAAAAAGTAGTTAAATATGTCAAAAGATGCCATATCATAGCGGATAGGGTTGTTTTGGTCTGATAATTCTGCCCTAATTATTTCTAGAACATGGATGGTGGTAATTACTTTACCGATTCTTTGGTATTCAGACATTGTTGGTCCTTTGACTTCTTCATCCAAATCATCAAAATTATCTATAAAATTAGATGAATATTGTTCAAGGATTTTTTGTGCTTGTTCTACATCATTTTCAAATAAGGGTGCGAAATAATCTGCTTTTTTAAAAAATTTATTCATAGATACGGCGAAATCTGCCGGTAAATATTTTGAATATGATTCATTTTTTACTTTTTGTATCCTCTGTAATGAATTATCTAAAGCGACAAATGAATCTTGCAAAAGAATTCCGTCAGCAGTCATAAGTGTTGTCCAAAGTAACATGCCTTTTACGGAAGTGGTTGTTCGGTCAATTGCTTGTGAAAGTTTTGCAATATCTTTTACTTTTTTACCTCCTTTTAATAATTTAGCTAATTTTGCCGCACCTATACTTACTTGTGTACTTTTTAAACTTACTGTTGCACCGGCTGAGGTTTTAATAGGAACATAAGAAATCAATTCCCCCGTTATAGGAAAACCTGAAGCTACCAAATAAGATCCTACACAATATGCGGAAATAGCAAAAACAGTAACTGCTGCTATTGCAACGGTAGTATGTCTTATAGCTTTTTGTATTTTTTGGCGTATATATTCTGGGTTTTGGCTCCATAAAAATGCTATATCATCATTAATTTCGGCATAAATATCTATAAGATCCTGATAAGATTTTGAAAAATAAGGGCTTTCTTCCGGTGCAATTCGTACCTGTTCGTATATATCATACAATTCATTAAGATCTAAAGAACCGTAATCTCTTTGTAATTGTTCTAATCTTGCACTCTCTTTGCTATTGGGGCCGGATTCTGCGTGTAAAGGAGTTAGACAATTAAACAATATGGCAAACATCAAACAGTAAGAAATTATTTTATGCTTCATTTTCATATTCATTAATTTTTTTAATAACTTTATCTTCTATATCTAAATAAGCTTGTTTATTTGTTACATTTGTTATGGCCTCAACAATATTGTCTTCTAATTCTCTATTTAAACCCTCTACTATTGCCATTTGCTTGCTTAATAATGAGGGGCTTTTGTTTATAAGCATTTCATAATCCGGATCGGAAAAAGCTAAAATTCTTGCCACATCATCTATGTCGGAAGGGTTTAATTCTACATCGGTTTGTTTCATTTCTTCAATATTCTTTTTTATATCCTGAAATGAAATGCTTTGTATGTTGGTCTTATCTCTATTTGTATAGAGTAATACTGCTACAGCAACTATAGGGCCTAAGTATGTAAAAACTTTTGCACCGCGTCTGACTTCTTTTGGAATTTCATGTATAAAGTTATGTTTTACGCCTTGTCTAAGAGTAATTTTTGGGAATCTGGCTTGTATGCGTTTAAAAAAGTTTTTTACTAATTGTCCGTTTGTTCTGATTGCTGTAGGTCTATTAGGGCGCATATTTTTTAATTGGTATGGTTCTAAATTTACTGTTACTACATTATTAAAACCGGCCAAATTACCATTGGCTTGTGAAGGAAGAAATATTCTAAGATTTTTATCTTGAGCAGTTAAATACCAAACATCGCCATTATTTAATATATGCCCGTTTACTTGGACAGGGTTCCTACCTATATTTTTTACACTAATAATATCTGCTCTTTCTCTTGTGAACAATAATTGTTCTCTGCTTACCAAATTAGCATCTTTATTAACCCCTTCAAAATTACGGCCGAGTATTATTTTATTTCCTTGTGTTATGTTATTTAAATGTTTTAATTCATCTAATGTAGTAATTTCTATTCTTTGGGCATCGTCCAATAAGGTTCTCATATTATTCATATAGTGGAAAGGGTCATCATAAACGGTCATACCTTCCGCTAAATAATGCCCGTCATTAACTCTGTAAATATCTTTACCTAAGTAATATTTGGAACCTGCATCATATCTATAAAAAATACGGCCGGTTTTACCTAAAGCTTCATCTCCGTAAATGCTTGTTCTTGGTTTTTGTAAATTGTTGTCATAAATAATGCGTTCCAAATCTACTGCTATTTTTCTAAATTCTTCTTCATTTTTGGGGTATATTGTTATTGCTTTATTTGCCTGTATATCATTTGTGGCAGTAGCGGCATTTAGTGATATTTTATGTTCTACATCCAGATATTGTAAGTAAGGTAAAATTTTGTTTGATATGTTTCTTAAATCATTAAGGTTATCTGCATATATATGCATTTTCCAAGGGTTAAATATTCGTTTTTTTGGCATATAATAATGAAAACCTTCACTTGGAATATATCCTTTTGTTTCTAAAATTTCTGACATATTCCAAGCATTTGCACCATTATTAAAAACTTGTGCGAAGCTGTTTCCTAACATCAATGTAAGGGTAAGGCATAAACATATTAATTTTTTTATCATAAATATCCTCACTTATTTAGTATTATACTTATAGCATAGTTAAGATATTATATTTTTACAAGAGCAATAAGACCTATAAGAAAAGAGCCAAAAGACCTAGTAAGCAAAAGATCTCATAAAAAGATATAATATGTATAATATAGCGTATACGAGGTCTTTATGCAAAAAATAAGAATTTCAGATGTAGCCCAATATGTTGGTAAAGAAATTACTTTAAAAGGTTGGCTCTATAATAAACGCTCAAGCGGTAAATTACATTTTTTACAATTGCGCGACGGCAGCGCCATCATCCAATGCGTAGTTTTTAAAGGTGATGTTACCCCCGAAGTTTTTGAACTCGGCGATAAACTCGCACAGGAAAGTTCCGTTGAGATTACCGGAACTGTTAGGGAAGATAAACGCTCCCCGCTCGGTTTTGAACTTGGCGTAAAAGATATTAAACTTTTGCAAATGGCAAAAGATTACCCTATTTCCAACAAAGAACACGGCACCGCATTTTTGATGGATAACCGCCATTTATGGTTGCGCTCAAGCAGGCAAGTTGCTATCTTGAAAATCCGCGACGAAGTCATTTTTGCAATCCGCGAATATTTTAGGAAAAACGGTTTTACTTTAGTTGATTCCCCAATTTTAACCCCTGCCGCTTGCGAAGGCACTTCAACACTTTTTGAAACTGATTATTTCGGTGAAAAGGCCTATTTATCCCAAAGCGGTCAGTTATACGGTGAAGCAAGCGCTATGGCACTTGGTAAAATTTATTGTTTTGGTCCGACATTTAGGGCAGAAAAATCAAAAACACGCCGCCATTTAACAGAATTTTGGATGGTAGAACCGGAAGTTGCTTTCAACGATTTAGATGACAATATGGACCTTGCCGAAGATTTTGTTTGTTACTTAGTAGAACAAGTTTTAAAGAACCGCCACAAAGAACTTGAGGTTTTAGGGCGTGATATTTCAAAGCTTGAAAATATTAAAAAGCCTTTTCCGCGCATAAGTTATACTGAAGCTATTGAAATTTTAAACAAAAAAGGCAACCCTACTGAATGGGGTGGCGATATTGGCGGCGACGAAGAAACAATAATTTCCGAAAACTTTGACCGCCCTGTTATGATTCACCGCTACCCGACTGCAATTAAAGCATTTTATATGAAACGCGATCCCAAAGATCCGCGCGTTGTCTTGGCAGTTGATATGATCGGCCCCGAAGGTTATGGGGAAATTATCGGCGGCAGCCAACGCGAAGAAGATTACGATACCTTAGTTGCCCGCATTAAAGAACAAGGATTGCCCGTTGAAGCTTTTGATTGGTACCTTGATTTAAGAAAATACGGATCTGTTCCGCATAGCGGTTTCGGTATGGGTATTGAGAGATTTGTTTCCTGGATGTGCGGTTTGCACCACTTACGCGAAACGATACCTTTCCCGCGCTTAATGGACCGCTTGAAGCCATAGTTTACTGATAATTAAAAAATATCCCCCGGCAAAACCGGGGGGTATTTATATAAGAACTTTATTTATTATGCATCGGCAAAATTTTTGCCGTCATCTAAAGTTATTTGGAGTTTGGTATATTCGTTATGGAAATCTTTTTCAAGGCGGTTGATATAGCGTTCACTTTCCCATTTACACATAGGCAAATCATGAAGTAAATAATTACCACAAGCCTCAGGGCGCGTTGCCGGAACTTCCGTTTGAGTTAAAATCCATTTAAGGCATTTTATTGTTAATTTGCGCATATCTTCAACGGAATATTCCCCTGTCATAACAATATACATACCTGTAAGGCATCCCATAGGGCCGACATATACAACATCTTCTTTTACTTCTGAATTGCGAAACCAAGTAGCCATCAAATGTTCCAAACTGTGCATTGCAGCAGGTGCTACTGCAGGCTCTTTATTAGGCTCGGTAATACGTAAATCAAAAGTAGTAAACCCTTTATCCTGGCGTGAAACATATATACCCGGTTTTAAATGTGTATGGTCAATAGTAAAACTTTGTATAACTTCCATAAACTGCACCTCTTTTAATCGCAATTTATATAAAAATTAAGAAATAAAAAGGGTGGATGACGAGATTTGAACCCGCGACCTCCGCTTCCACAGAGCGGCGCTCTAACCAGCTGAGCTACATCCACCGTAAATTAATATACAAACCAGTATATAAATCTATCTTATATATTTTAGCAATTTTTTTACCAATTACGCAAATTTTTTGTTATAAAAAATAAAGCCCCGCCTAAAATTTCAGACGGGGTTTTGACCGATTAAAAAATAACTAAGTTATTTTGCGGCTTTTTTTGCAATATCAACAAGTTGTTTGAAAGATACGGGATCTTTAATGGCCATTTCAGAGAGCATCTTTCTGTTTAATGTGATATTTGCTTTTGTTAATCCGTTAATGAAGGTGGAATAATTTAAACCTTCTTCACGGACAGCAGCATTGATCCTTGTAATCCACAAAGAGCGATATGTGCCCTTTTTATCTTTCCTGTCGGTATAAGCATGGACTAAAGATTTGTCAACTTGCTGGGTCGCCATTCTAAGACGGCGGGATTTGTCACCATAGTAACCGGAGGCTCTGTTAAGAACCTTTTTCTTTCTTGCATGTCTTGCAACGCTAAATTTAATTCTCATACATTAACCTCCTATTGCATGGGAAGGTATTTTTTAAGCAATTTACCTTCCGGTGAATTTGCCGCAGTTATGCGGGCTTGACGCCTTTCGCGTTTAATGCTTGCCTTTTCAGGGGCGAGCAAGTGCCTTCTTCCGGCTTTTCTGTTTTTATATTTACCGGTCGCGGTTTTTCTAAAACGCTTTTTTGCACCGGCATGATTTTTAAGTTTTGGCATAATACCTCTTTAATTTTTAGGGACGAAAGTTACTGATATTCTGTTCCCTTGTGCTTGCATATTGCCTTCAACATTGGCGATTTCCGCTAATTTATTTTTCATATCTTCAAGCATTGTCGTACCAATGTCTTTGTGCTGGTTCTCACGCCCGTAGAACACAACGGACACGCGGACCATGTCTTTCTTTTTAAGAAATCCTTCAATTTGCTTAACTTTGACTTCTAAGTCGTGTGGCGCGATTCTGGATTTCAGGCGAATTTCTTTAAGAGATACTGCCTTTTGTTTCTTTTTCGCGTCTTTACTCTTTTTGCCTAGTTCATATAGATACTTGGAGTAGTTAAGTATCTTACAAACAGGCGGCTGAGCATTTGGTGAAATTTCCACCAAGTCAAGCGCTTCTTGTTTCGCTTTATACAGGGCTTCTGAGGAACTCATTATCCCAAGCATTGTGCCGTCAGATCCTATCAAACGTACCTGCGGCGCGCGAATTTGTTCATTCTTTCTTAAAAGATCTTTACTGCTTCTTGTGTAATTTTGATTTACCATTATACAAGTCCTTTAAGGACATATACATTATAGCAAATTATTTCCCCATTTTGCAAAAAATATGGAAATTTACGTTTTTTATTCTTTGCCGTCTAATTCTTTTTTGTAAATTTTAGTTTTTCTGCTCCTAAAGTAGCAAGATGTCACTTCGCTCCACGTTGTACTTGTCGTCGTATATAAAAATAAAATTTTCTCAAAAATACTTGCCAAGTATTGCACTTATTTTGGCTTATTTTACTCCTCAATATTCTCTTGCAAACTAGGTAAAAACTAGTTATAATAATAAAGTAGGCCCATATAATTACCGGAGAAGATATGAACAAATTATTTAGCAAATTTAAGTTTAAACGAAAAAAAGGTTATACCCTTTTTGAAGTTTTGGTGGTGCTCATTATTTTAGTTGTATTGGCAGCAATTGCTGTGCCAACCTATAACAAAGTGATAAAGAGAAGCCGTGTCGCCGATGGGTTACATGTTCTTGATATGTTAGCCGGCGCACAAGAAAAATATTTTATACAGCACAACAGATATTCAGCAAGTTTAGCCGCTTTAAATGCCCCTATAAAGAAAAAAGTAACCGTTGAGGGGGTGGTTTATGAAAATTTAGTAACTGCCAATTTCACATATAAGAAAGTACCTACCCAGCACTGTATACAAGCAGTATCTAATATTAGCGGTAGTGATTATACTTTGGTAAAAAACTATAAGACTCATGATAAAGTACAATGCAGCGGCCCCTTTTGCGAGGAGATAAAAGACTTTGTCTCCCCTGTAGATAATTTGGCTGAATTGTGTCCCAACGACCAAGAGCCCTGCGAATTAAATGAGGATATATGCGCCCAGCAATTTGGTAACGGTTTTGGCTTCCTCTGTTCTACCTGTGAATGCAAAAAATGTCCTTGTGATATGTACAATTCTTGCCAGGCAAGCGGTGGTATGCTTAACGAGGAGAACTGTGAATGTATAGGTGGTAATCAGCCATGTTCCGTAGAAGGTGCAACAGAGTGGATACAAACAAATAATGCTTGTGGTAAACAAGGCAGTGGTAAACGCGGCAGAGGTATAGATCCTGGTTCCCTTCTTCCAATTATAAATTTAGTATGTGGGGTAGAGTGGCAGGAAAGGATATGTACTTCCGGCTTTTGGCAATTATCAGGCAAAACTGAGTGCCGTCCAAAGGAATGCCCTACAGGAACTAAACTTAATGAAAAAACTTGTGAATGTGATAAGAGTTGCAGCCTTCCAAAACCGAGTGTTAGCGAAATTTGTATGGCAAATGCACATCCCATAGAGGTATGTAATCCTTGTTCAAATGATATTTCCGGAACAAGAGGAAGTACTCCCCCGTCTTCCCAGCAATGTTGCGGTTATAGGAGTACAGAAGATAATACGGTTGAATGTAACGGCACTACCGGCCAGTGGTACTGCGCCAATAACAATGAATGTATAGAGGTTAACGGGGATATAGGACAAGATTGTGACGGTACGGATTTATATTCTATTGCCACTCCCGGCAATACTTGCGGTTCTAAGGTATTTTCCAGCTGCGAGTTAAATGATAGTTATTCCGGTGTAGATTTAATTACTGCTTGCAAACTTAAGAGTGGAAGTGCTTGCTTTACCGGCCAAACTAAAGAAGAAGGATGCACAAATGGTTTCGTTAAAATTTGCCAAGACGACTGTCAATGGTCAAAAGATTGTTTCCCTGATCCAAATCAAAATTGCGACCCTAATACAATGCTTCCCGCGGCACAAGTTGGCGATTGTCAAAAAAAGAAACAAGAATGTGTAAAAGATAGCGATGGCAATTGGCATTGGCAGTATACTGAGGAAATTGAATTTTTACACCCTTGGTATAATTGTGAACAAAACGGTTTAAGGGAATATTGCTATTCTGGCGATTGTAATGACGGTACCTCGCAAAATACAGGGGGCAGGGGTTCAGGTGACAACTGCTGTTCTTACTCAGACGCAGAAGGTACTTGTGCAGCTGATTGTATTGGCTGTGGGATTTTCTCAGGTGGGTATGAGCCGGATGTGTGTAGAGGTAATCAATGTTACTCTTGCTTATCCGGTATATGCGGCCCTAATATAGTGTACTGTCAGTCGGGTGGCGGTCAATCCGGTGGCGGCGGTGCTGGCGGTGGTGCTGGCGGAGGTGGCGGAGGTGGCGGACAAATCCCTCTCCCCCCTAATTGGAACTATGTTCCAAATTCAAATGACCCAACTGCCCCACCTATATGGCTACCTTTATTGAATAGGGTCTGCCAGGAGTGTAAGTGGTCGCCGTGGTCTTTATGTGATGCTTCAGCAAAACCTGCTGATTATGACAGTGGGTGTGCTACATATAAATCTGAATGTTGGGCCCAAGAAGGATATACACAATGGTTATCGGGTTCTGATATGTATAACCCGCCAACTTCTAATGGTATAGCGGAATGGCATTTAGGAAATAATTGTGAAAATGTTGAACAACCTCACTCCTGCTCTTTAAATGGATTGACAGGTTTCCAAAGGTGCGAAAGCTGCCGTTGGTCACAGTGTTATACCGATGCTATGTGCGGGGTGGATAATCTCTCTGTTATAGGGCCGGATTCTTGCAGTATGTACGAACATAAATGCAAGGAAAATCAGGATGGAACTTGGACATGGCAATATGATAATCAGGTTGTTCTTTTAAGGCCCGGGGCACAGTGTTCAAATGCCCTTGCTCAATATCCGACATCAGATGGCATAAATTGTAAGAACTGTCAATTAGTCAGCTGTCCGCAAGGCACAGTGTATAACAATGCGAAGAAGAAGTGTTATCAAACTACTACATTTTCTGCTTATTTTGAATATATACCTTCGGATACCGGTTGTGCTTTTAGTAGACTTGTAACTTGCGGAAGTAGCGGGCAAGGGTACAATAATCCACACTGTAGCGATTCTTATTGTAGTGATACTTCTATTACAACAATAAATAACTATAGTCCTAGTAATCAGCAAACCGTTACCGGCTATTGTCGCACTACAACCAATCCAACTAGAGTAGGTATTCCTATAAATGGGAATTGGAACATGAATTCGCCGGTTCCTCCAGCTACTCAATGGGACACTTGTGGTAGTATTATTCCTAAGAAATATTGTACACATATTTCAAGTTTGGCCTTTAGGTGTACAGAAGTTCCTTGGTAATTTGCAGATAGCGTAGGTCGATAAAACAAATTACTGACATGTCAAAATCCCCGGGTTTTAAACTCGGGGATTTTATTTGTTGTAAAAATAAACCCCCGGCTACGCCGGGGAGTCGATAAAAGGGTTCCACCTATGCCTAACACAAGAAAACTCCTTGTGCTATAATTAAATTACCTGTGACAGCAGGTAATTTAAAGCACAAGGAGGTCCTTACTATGGATAAGGATATAAATAAATTAGCACATACGAAATGGAATTGCAAGTATCACATAGTATTTGCACCGAAATACAGAAGACAAATACTATATAAAGACAAGCAAAAAGAAATAGGCAGGATACTAAGGCAACTATGTGAGTGGAAAGAGGTGCAAATACTAGAAGCGGAGACCTGTCCCGATCATATACACATGTTAGTAAAGATACCCCCGAAGATAAGTGTAGCAGGATTTATGGGGTATTTAAAAGGAAAGAGTAGCTTGATGATGTATGAGAAGTTTGGGAACTTAAAGTTCAAATATGGCAATAAAAATTTTTGGTGTCGAGGTTACTATGTGGATACGGTGGGAAAGAACACGCAAAAGATAGCAGATTACATCAGCAATCAATTAAAGACAGATAAGCTAGAAAGCGTATTACCGTTTTACGATGGATTAGAGCAGATACGCAAGAAATAGAGCGGTTGCGGCTGCATTTGCAGAGGACTAGTAATATAGGGCTATGCCCGCATATGAAAAACCCCCGGCTTCGCCGGGGGATATTTATTTTGTTTATAAATATGGAACGTTCCTGTTTTTGGGTGAAAAGATTATAAGGGGGGCTTCCGTTTATATTTGGTATCTTCTATATAAATAAAAGCTCTTATATGTTTTTCTTTGCTCTTGTTTAAAGAAACAACAGCGCTAAAGGGGTTGCCCCTAATAACTAAATATTTTATTTTAAATACTGAACTGCAAAGTCAGGGGTGATATCATAAACTTTGTCGCTTACAATTTCATTTGCGACAGGCTTATAAGTATATTTTTCAGCTTCATTAAAAACAAAAACTATAAAAGTTCTGGCTTGCCCGTTGCCTAAAGTTTCTTCGTAAAAACTTATCCGGATTGGTAAATTCCTGTATAAACGCTTTTGTACTATAGAATTTAAGTATATGGAAGCAGGTAAATTAAAACTGTAAAATTTGGCAATTTTATCTTCACCTGCTAAAATTTTTTTAAGCACACTGCCTTTTGACATTTCCTCATAAGGTAAAGTGTAAGGCATAGCGGCTTTATCAATAACGACAAAACTAGCATGAGGGTTACCTAAATAGGCTTTTATATTTATTTCTATGGTTCTTCCATTAGGTACATGTATTTCTTGTGCGGCAGCGGTCATCATGCGGCGTTTATCTAAAGGGGTATTTGTTCCTTCATAGTATTTACACCTTCTTATAGGCCTATAATTTTTTATTTTATATTGTTGGGGAATTGCTTTTGTATTTCTTTGTGCAGGCAATTGTTGTTGAACTGGGACTTTTATTTCTTCTTGCCCTATAACACAAACTTCAAAGAGGTAATAATCAGCTGATGTAGGCAACATTTCATCATCTATTTCAAGTTTTGATGGTGTCGGATAAAGGGCAATTTCCTTTTTTTTAGGGGGTGTAACCCCGCTTAATACTTGGACTTTTTGCCCCCAAGTGAAGGAACTTAAAAATAAAATTAAAGACAGTATTAATGTTTTTCGCATAGCTATTAATATAATAATAGCAAATTATTGGGGAATAATATATTTATAAAAAGCCCTATACTTATAAAAGGTCCGAAAGGGATAGTTTTGTTTTGAGGGTTTTTCTTTAAAATAAACAAAACAGCATAATAAACTAAACCAAGAAAAGAAGCAATAATTAAAGTTGAAATAACACCGCTAACCCCTGTTAAAGTGCCTACGGCTGCAATTAATTTAATATCTCCGCCACCCATGGCTTCTTTTTTGAATAGCAAACTGCCTATTATTGCCATACCCCAAAGACCGAAGAATCCCACAGCACCGCCGGTCAAACATTGTAAAAATTTTGCCGTTAGATTTCCGCTGAAGGCAGGGTTAATAAAAAACACCACAAGCCCTAAAACAGTCAAACCTATTGAAAACCTATCCGGTATAATATAAAGTCTGAAATCTATCATAGATAAAACTATTAAAGAATAAGTCACAAGCAGGGTAATTGCCGTCCAATAAGTTAAACCGAGTTTGTAAACTACAAATAAGGTTAAAAGAGATGTTGTAGCCTCAATAAGCGGATATTGGGCAGAAATTCCTGCTTTGCAATTCCTGCATTTGCCGCGTAAAATTAAATAACTTAATACAGGAATATTGTCGTAGAATTTGATTCTTGTTTTGCACTTCGGGCAAGTTGATGGTGGCCACCAAAGCGAAACATTTTCCGGTATTCTATAAATACAGACATTCAAAAAACTGCCTACCATTGCACCTAAAATTAGACTTAAAATATAAACAAATAATGATTCCATAAACTAATTAATCTTCCGCATTGGGGTATACTTCGCAATAATCTTTATCAGATTTATTATTGATATAAAGCCATCCGCCCGTTCCGTCAAAAATTTCCTGATAGCTTGAACCTTCTTTGACCTTATCACTTGCCTGCCCTTTATAGTAATACGGGGGCAAAACATCCAAATAGTCACCCTTCAGAGCTTCTAAGTGTATAGGGCAAAGGCCTTCGTTATCACCGCGGTATACTGCTAGAGCTTCCCGTATAATTTGCTCATTTTTTTGTGAGATACTTTCTTGTGCAAGAAATTTTAAATCTTTAATTTTCTTAACACACAAAACAGAAAGTAAAATAATCAAAAAAACCGTTACTACTATTTCCCTGGCAAAGGGGCTCTTATTTTTTATCATATTATTTTAAATGCGTTAATACGTAGACGAGCAATTTAACATCGTCCAGTACAAAACTCAAACGCGTTCTTTCGTTCGGGCCGTGGGGGTTACTGTACATTTTTGAACCTACCACTGCCGGTAAACCCAAGTTTCTGATATCAGCGGCAAAAGTTCCTCCGCCTACACCGATAACTTTAGGTTCAACTTTATTTACTGCTCTTACAGCTTCTGCATAAGCTTTTACTAAAGGTGAATCCTGTGGGGTTGCTTTAGAGGATATATCCATCACCTTTTCATAAGTGACTTTTACTTTAAAGTCATTTTCTATGGTATTTGAAATCTTTTCAATTTCTTCCATTACTTCTTCTTTTGAAAAGTAGGGAAAGGTGCGGCAGTCCATATAGAAAACATCTGTCCCGGGGATGATATTTACATTTGGGACATTTGCTTCCTTTTTTGTTAATTCAAAGGTGCTTACATTTGGGGAAAATAAAGGGTCTTGTTTGTTAAACTTTTCCCTAAGCCCTTTGGTTAAGCGGACAGCTAAATTCGCCGAAGCTTCAAAAGCATTTATACCCATGTCCGGTATGGAAGCATGGCATTGTTTGCCTGTAATTGTAAATTTAAACCACAAAGTGTTTTTTTCCGCAATTTCAATTTCACGGCCTTCCGGATCACCGCAGTCTTGAATTATGAAAAGATCATCTTTTCCAAAAACATCAGGCCTTTGTTTAAGCAAATATTCAAGGCCATATTCATTACCTTCTTCTTCATCACTTAAAAGCATAAGGCCCAAGTTTATCGGTGGGCGTTTACCGCTTTCCGTGATGGTTTTTGCCGTTAGTATTGCTGCGACAATTGCCTGTTGGTTATCTTCAACACCGCGGCCGTAAATAGTATCTTTATCTTTATCTAAAGCGAGTTCAAAGGGGTTAGTTTTCCATAAAGACAAATCCCCAGCTGCAACAACATCCATGTGTGCCATAAGCCATAAAGTTTTATTTTTATTTTCACCGTAATATTTTGCAATAATATTGGGGCGTATATTACCTTCTGCAGTGGTATCTGGGGCATCAACATGAAATAATTCATCAAATTTAATTTTATTTAATTCACCTTCAAGATATAAAGCTTTTTGATATTCGCCCTTCCCGCCTACACTTGGGGAAATTGCCGGGCGGCAAGTCATATTCTTTTGAAGTTCCAAGGCATAGCCTTTCATTTTGCTTATATTATCAAACATTTTTTCCATATACTAATTATTCTCCTAGAAGGGGTTTTTAATATCTATAAATTCTGTGCTTACTTTGTACTTTTTATCTATGTAGTTTTTAAGCGCCAAAATTCCTAGTTTTTCAGAATTATAATGCCCCATCGCTATAAAATTTATTTTACCTTCTCTTGCAAGTTCTTGTACGTATTCGTCACGTGATCCGCAGATATAAAGGTCCGCTTTTTCTTGAATAGCTTCTTCAAGCATATCATGGGCGCCCCCGCTGACTAGGGCAACCGTTTTTATTTGTTTTGGTCCGAAATTCAAACCTTCACCGCCGAGTATTTTAAAAATATTTTCAAAACTTTTGGCCTTTGCTAAAGTACCTTTGAAACCGATTTTTAAACCTTTGTAAGTTCCAAAAGGTTTTAAATTTTTTAAACCCAGCAATTTAGCAAGCCCGGCATTATTGCCCAAGACAGGATGTTTATCTAATGGTAAATGATAGGCAACAAGATTTAAATCGTTTTTTATTAAAAATCTGATACGCGCCCCAAAAATACCTGTAATTTTTTGCTCATGTCCCCAAAGCAAGCCATGATGAACTATAACCATCTGTGCACCTTTTTTGACGGCTTCTTCAAATAAGGTCATATTGGCCGAAACCCCAAAAATAATTTTTTTGATTTCCTTTGTTCCTTCAACTTGAAGGCCGTTTTGTTCGGGGGTTAGGTCAATTTGCAATAATTTATTTAGGTCTTTAACGATTGAACGTGCAAATTCCATATAATTATGTTATCATTTTATTAGTATGAATAAAATACCTTTTTTGTTTTTTTTGTTATTTTTAGCAGGTAAAATTTTTGCTTTACCCGTTGCCCCAAGCCTTGAAGTTAGGGAAAAACACCCGGGTAAAATTTATCCGATAACTGTTGAATATCCTCCTGAGGGGGCAAAAATAAGCGAAGGCGCAAAAGGTATTTTTATTTTCGGGAAAACTTTAGGCCCCGGCCTTTTAACAATAAACGGTCAAAAAATTGATTTATATTCAACCGGTGCTTATTTGGGTTATGTCCCTGTAAAAGCCGGCGCAAATGATCTTGTTCTTGAATATTCCGATGGTGAAAAAACTTACCAAGCAGTCCGTAAAGTTGAAGTACAAGGTATTGATAAAGAGGCCTATTTTAAAGCTCCTCGTTTACTTGAAGGCAGTGCTTTCCCCAAAGGGGATAGTGAACTTTCAAATACTTCTGAAATTACTTTTCAAGTTGAAGCAAGCCCTTACCATAAAGTTACGGTTTCCCTGCCTCCGCTTTTTAATGAAATGGAATTAAACGAAGATGTTTTAAACCCAAACATATATAAAAAGACTGTAATTTTAGGCGAAGGTAAAATCCTAAGAAATGCCAAAAAACCTGTTTACCGTATTTATACTTACGGCGGGAAATATAAAGATAAAATTTCCGCTGAGGGTAAGTTAAAAATTTTACCTGAAACAGAAATTTTAAAACCCGCAAAAGTGCGCGGTCAAAATTTACGTTTGCGTCTACAACCAAACAATAGTGGCGGTTATGATTATCAAACCCGTATTTTTAACACCGTCCTAACTGAAGGGGAAATTGAGGGTTTTTATAAAGTTATCTTAGATGGCAACAAAATAGGTTACCTGGACCAAACTTTGCTTAATACGCAAAAAAAGATTAATCTTCCCAATAATATAGTCTGGCAAGTTGTTGCGGAAGAAGATGGGAATAAAACAAAAATAATTATAAAAAATACGGAGCGTGTAAGTTTTGCTACTTCTCAAACAGACCAGTCTTTTAGCATAATTTTATATAACACTCAAGCGATAAATACCTTTAACACAAATGTAAAAACAAAACTTGTTAATGGGCTTGATTATGGGGTTGTATCACCTACTACTAAAAAAATTACCGCACGCTTTCAAAGTGGTAAACGCTTGCGCGGTTTTAACTATAAGTACGAAGAAAATAATTTGATTTTTGAACTTTTCACTTCCCGCGATTTTAAGTTTACGAATAAGCAGCCGCTTAAAAATTTACGTGTTGTTTTGGATCCGGGCCACTCCCCAAAAAGAATAGTACCTTATGACGGTGCTGTTGGGCCCAGCGGTTTGCTTGAATATGAAATGAATTATAAAATTGCCCTTGCCGTAAAACGTGAACTTGAAAAATACGGGGCTTTGGTTTTCCTTACAAAAGATAAAAAAGAAACGCTAGGTTTAAGTGACAGGACTTACCGCGCCTCTTTATTGGAACCTGATTTATTTTTAAGTTTGCATTTAAATGCTTTGCCTGATACTATTAATCCACTTAAGCGCGAACTTGGGTTTTCTTTTTATTACTATTATCAGCAAGGTATACCGCTCGCAAAAGCGATGGAGAAAAGTTTTGCAAAAAATATCGGCCTTCCGGATAACGGGTATTTGCAGGCAGATTTTGCCGTAGTTCGCGGTATGCCGCAAGTGCCGGCTTTGCTTATTGAAAGTTTATACATGATGGTACCTTGGCAGGAAGAACTTTTAAAGCGCCAGCGTTTTATTGATTTGCTTGCTTCAAGTATTGCCGAAGGTGTTTTATATTTTGAAAATCCAAAATGGGCGCAAAAAAATATTCCCCTGCAGATGGAAAGCCGCCGCAAGAATTTGGAAGAAACACTTCTGAAAGCCGAAGATATTAATTTGCAAGAAAAACGGTAAATAATATTTTGTGTAATGTCGTAACATTTTCGCACATTACAGTTTTACTTTCACAATTACTAGCGGTAAAAATCAAAATTTCCTCAAAAATATTAGCTGGGTTTTTTATACTCAGTTTTGTTTTTTTTTTTTTTTTTCTGTACAATATAGTATACAGTTAAATTAAAAACGCTGTATGAATCAATTTAGGAGTGTTTATAAGTATGATAAAAAATAATAAGAAAGGTTTTACATTGTTAGAATTATTAGTAGTAGTTTTAATTATCGGTATTTTAGCGGCAATTGCACTGCCGCAGTATTATTATGTAGTAAACTTGGTAAAAACAAAAACACAAATGAGTATAATTAAAAATATTGCTGAAGCACAACAACGTTATTATTTAGTGAAAGGGGAATATGCTGACAGAATAGATTTATTAGATATAGATTTGCCTATTATGGCAGATATTACATATTATGATATTAGTAATAGCCACGTAATTCTTCGTAACAATAAAACTGATATACGTATAGGTTATGCTTATGAGGAATGGGAACAAATACTTTTAGGTGAATTTTTTTGTTATTACTATAATGGGCCCTTTGGCAATAGTACTTTATCAAGAGAAATTAAAGAAAAAATTTGTCGTAAAATATGTAATAATACAATCAAAAATAATTTTCCCACAGGTTATCATAGCGGTTGTATAATAAAAATTTAGTTGTCACACTACTCTCAGAAAAATAAAAAAACACCCGAAAGGGTGTATTAAGAGGGGATTTGGGTTACGGTAAAATTCCTGACGGAATTTTCCTCCACCCCTGGGCTCGCGGTTTTTGCCTTTCAGCACTTCGTGCTTCAAACAAAAACATCGCTCCGCCCTTCAAATCCCCCGCAATGCCAAGCAGTTGGCATTGCGCAGCCGAAAATAAAAAAACACCCGAAAGGGTGTATTTTTATTTTGGGCGAGAGGGGATTTGAACCCCTAAGTCCGTTAGGACATACGGTCCTGAGCCGTACGCGTCTGCCAATTCCGCCACCCGCCCGTAGTTAAAGTTTATTTTGTGTTTAAATTGATAAATTTACGTACAAGAGCAACTATCAAACCTATTAAAGCATATAGGCCGAAAACTATAAAAATAATGTCTTGCGGATACTTGATGAATAAAATAATTAAAATCGCTAAAAACAAAAATTTGCCAAGTGTAACTTTCCTGTTTTGTCCCGTTTGTTTATTTTTAAACGCAGCATAAGGAATATTTGAAACCATCAAAAGCGCAAGCCCTAAAGTTATCAAAGATACAGCACTGAAAATGTAGGGAATATAAACTTTTGCTATCGGTAAAACCCTCCTGACTTCTTCTAAAGAAAGGGCATCATAAGATAAGGCAAGGGAAACTAAAACTGCTGCCGCTGCCGGTGTAGGTAAACCGGAAAAGTATTTTTTTGACCCTTTACCGGAATTTGCCAACACGTTAAATTTAGCCAAACGAATAGCACCAAAAAGCATGAAGATAAAAGAAATAGGGGCACCAAAAGATGTTTCCCTTAAAGCAATGTAATAAATCAAAAAGGCCGGTGCTGCGCAAAAGGAAATTAAGTCTGCCAAAGAATCCATCTCTACACCAAACGAAGATTCAGCATGTAATAACCTTGCAACGCGCCCGTCAAAAGCATCAAAAAGCATGGCGACGAAAATCAAAATACCTGCAAAATAAAAATCCCCTTCCACAGAAGCAAGTATGGAGAAAAATCCGCAAGTGATATTGCCGATCGTAAATAAGGACGGTATTGTAACAATACCCATGTGTTTAACTTTTTGAAAATTTACCATATTACCTCCAAAGCCCCATTACGGTGAGGCCACCTTGTACGCATTGGCCCTCTTTGACAGTTAAAGTAACTTTATCTTTGGGTAAATATAAAGCGACTTGGGAACCAAAACGAATAAAACCAACACGCTGCCCTATATCAACCTTTTGACCTTTTTCAACCCAGCACTCAATGCGTCTTGCAATAGCACCGGTTATTTGTTCTATTGTGATATCGCCTTTTGGGGTATTAAAGGAAATTAAATTGCGCTCATTTCTATCGGCATTTGGGTTATTGGCAAAAAGAAAAGTGCCTTTTGTGTATTTTGTTTCAATAACTGTGCCGCTGACAGGTGCGCGTTGTACATGCACATTAAAAACTGAAAGGAACATGCGGACGACTATAGTATTTGGGTCCCCTTCCGTTTTGATAGATAAAACAGTACCGTCGGCAGGGGCAGTTATTTCATTTTCATTAAATTTTGTTTTCCGTTCCGGGTCACGGAAGAAAAATAATACAAAAACTGTCAGAACTAAACAAATAGAAGAAAGAGGCATAAAAATATCATCTAAAAAGAATAAGCCTAAAATGCAGAAAATTATGGCTGCTGCTAAAACTTTTATTGCAAATTTTATACCTTGCGGCAAGATAGTGGTTACCCAAGAAAAAGTCTTTTTTAAAGTTATTATAAAATCTTCTAACATATTGCCTCCTAAAAAAATAGCCGCTTTATGCGGCGGC
This sequence comes from uncultured Elusimicrobium sp., assembly GCA_902787065.1. Classification (GTDB taxonomy): domain Bacteria; phylum Elusimicrobiota; class Elusimicrobia; order Elusimicrobiales; family Elusimicrobiaceae; genus Proelusimicrobium. The sequence goes on along the minus strand of CADAFA010000001.1, from coordinate 13,548 downwards.
AATTAATTTTAAAAGTGTGGGCAGGGGGGGACTCGAACCCCCACGATCTTGCGATCATCAGATTTTAAGTCTGACGCGTCTACCAATTCCGCCACCAGCCCAACACATATATTTTAGCAAATTATGAGAGAAAAGTATCAAAAAATTTTTCACAACTTAAAATTTTGACTCCTTCCCCTCTCAAAGTATTTGTTATACCGCGGTCATAAGTTACCACACAAACCCGCCGCGCGGAATTTTTTAAATAAATTGCTTGTTCTAAAATTACTTCATCAGCGGTTTGATCTTCTGAAAATAAGGCATCCACATTTTCAGGCGAAGTAGGGCCGATATTCCTAAACCCGCCGTCTATAATTAAGCGAAAAGTTGTTCCTTTATAATCTTCAGTTGCGGCCTCATTTAAGGCTGCAATTAGAGCACGTAAAGTTTTTTCTTCCTCTTGCTTTGGAACTTGCAAAAAACTTCTTAAAAAATTTAAAGCGTCAATTAAGTAAATTGTCGGTTTAGTTGATATCATTTATTTGCCTTTACTAAAGCGGACAGGCCAAACAAAATAAGGTCCGGTTCATATAAGTCAAAAATATTTTCTTTTTCAAATAAACGCCCGAGCCCGCCTGTTCCGATAATAATAAATTTTTCTTTTTTAAAGCACTCTTGTTTTAGGCGGGTAACAATTTCCTTAACAAGCCCGATGGTACCCAAAACTAAACCTGTTTGTATTTGGGTTTCGGTAGTTAAGCCTGCAGCATATTTTGGTTTTTTAATTTCCACAGTAGAAAGTAAAGCTGTTCCGCCTGCTAATGCCCGCATTGAAAGCATCGGCCCTGCACAAATTGCACCACCTAAATATTTACCATCTTTTGCTACGGCATCAAAAGTTATTGCGGTGCCAAAATCTATGATTAGCAAATTTGTTTTTGGGTACAGGTAAAAAGCCCCATCAATGTCGGCGATTCTGTCTGCCCCAAGGCCGTTAATAGTACTGTTATCAAAGTAAATTTTTGTTTTTGTTTTTTCATCTATTACAAAAGGATTTAAATCAAAATATTTTTTAATTGAATGTATAATTGAACGTGTTATTGCCGGCACTACAGAAGATATTGCCACTTGTTTTATAGCATTTTTTTAATACCGTTTGCGGTCAAAGCATTTAATAAAAATATGCCTAGTTCATCTGCGGTAACTGCACCGTTTGAAGTATGTCTGAAACGTGCTTTAACCTTATTATTTTTTAAAATACCGCAATATATTTGTGTGTTTCCGACGTCAATAGTAAGCAACATAAACCCTCAATTATTTTTTATAATTTGTTCTGCAATTTGTTTGATAAAACTATCATTATTTTGTTCTTTTATTTTTTTAAAAATGCTTAAAGCTTTTTGTTTTTTTCCTTGGGTTAATAAAGATATACCTTCAATAAAAACAGCAAGTTGGCTGTTAGGATTTTGTTTTTGATATTCTTTAATTTCTTTTAGAGCATCATTTGCGGTATCTTTTTTATAGGCTTTCCAAAGGAGTGAAGTTAATAAAATATCTTCCCTGTTATCGGATAATTGTAAGGCTTTGTTAATATTTTCATTTGCCATTTTATTTTCATTTAAGTTGTTGTGAATTTTTGCAATTAGGAAATAAATATCAGGGTTATTGTTATCAATTTCTTGTGCTTTTTGTGCATATTCGATTGCCATATTTAAGTTATTAGACAGAAAATTAGATATTGCATAGTCATAATAAACAGAAGCATCTTTTTCTTTGTTTTGATTTAAATAATCTTTAAAGTAGTGCCGTGATTTAGATAAAAATCCTATCTTTAAATAAGCTCTGCCTAAACCGAGTAAAGCTTTTGGATTATCTTTATCAATTTGTAAAGCTCTGTTGTAAAATTCTATTGCTTTGTCATAGAGTTCTGTTTTGTAGTATAAATTTGCTAAAGCTAAATTAAGTTCAAGGTCTTTTGGTAAAACTTCCAGGGCTTCATTATAGGTTAATAGAGCATGGTCATAGTCATCAAGGGCGGCATAAGCATTTCCAAGCACCAGGTAAATACGGCGTGCCCTTCGTTTTGGGGCTTCTTGGTTTTCTGTTAAAAATTTTTGGCCTATTTCTATGGCTTCCTGATAATTTCCTTTTGCATAGGCCTCACGGGCGGCGGTAATTTTTTGTTTTTGGTCAAATCTTTTTATTATTCCTAAAAAAGCTTCGCTTTGTAAAGGTAAGAATAAAGTAATTAAGAATAAAACAAATATTTTATTGAAAGACATAATTAACCCCGCTGATGATTAATTGTTCTTTAAGTTTAGGCAAAGCCTGATAAGCCGAAGAGGCCCCTATTTCTATAGCTAAATTTGTTTTTGATAGGTCAGAAGAGCTGATTTCCCCGACTCTGGAAAGTATCACAAAATCTGCCTGCCTTTCTGAATTTTCTGTTAAAACTGCACCTCTTAAATCCCCTATTCTTAAGACATAACCCATAACATTTGACGGTTTAGTTCCGGCAAAACTTGGTAAAGCATAAACCGCAATTATAAAATCAGCACCCATTTTTTTAACTAAATCCACAGGCATATAATCCACAATTCCGCCATCCACTAAGAGTCTTTGACGGTATTCTACAGGTTCAAAAATCCCCGGCAAATTCATGCTTGCCCTAACACCTAAAGATAAGGGACCGCTGTCAAAAATAACCTTCTCACCGGTCTTAATATCTGCAGATACGCAAGCAAAAGGTATAGGTAGATCTTCATAGTTTTTGGAGCCTACTTCTTTGTCAATAAATTCTTGGAATTCAGCAGAAGAAAATAATTTCTCTGCAAATAAATATCTTAATATACCGCCGATATTGAAGTCTTTTGAAATATGATTTGTGTTTATATTGTTTACTAAATGTTGTAAGTGTTCCAAAGGTAATCCTGCATTATATAAGGCACCCACTATACATCCCATTGAAGCCCCTGACATGTAATCAATCGGAAGGCCGGCTTCGGATAAGACTTCCATAACCCCTATATGGGAAGCTCCTCGCAAAGCACCGGCAGATAAAGTTACCCCTACTTTTGATCGTTCCTGTTTTGGTAGTTCTATAAATTTTTGCCAGGCAAAATCACGCAAGATAGCATCTTCTTCTTTTGCTGTAACAGCAAAAATATTTTGCCCTAAAAAGCAAAATAAAAATATTAGTAGTAGTTTTATTAAACGATACGGCATTTTATTTTAAATCTTTTCCTACCGCATTTTCAAGATTGGCAATGGCTTCAAGATGTTCTTTTTTTGCTTCGATATTTTTAACCCCTGCCTGATAGTAATAATTCAAAGATTCAAAAGTATCTTTAAAATTTGATTTTGTTTTCATAAAATCTTGAAATTGGGTTTTAATCGTTTCCCAGGTTTTAATACGGGCCGGGGCTTCTTCTTGCCAATAAACTAAATTGTTATAGGCTTCCAAAACTTGCATTCTTACAGAATCTTCTATTGCAGCCTGCCTTAAAACTGTTTGACGTTGTTCCGCCCTTTTTTGTTTTATTTGGGTTGTATAATCGTAGCCAAGAGGTAATTTTACCGCCAAACTTAACTGCATATTTTCTTGTTTTAAATTATCCACGCCTTGCCTGTCATAAGAAGCACCGAGTAAAATATCCGGATAACTTCGGGTTAAAGATAACTTAACTGCAATATTATCCATTTCCAGTTTATACATTGCACTTTTAACTTCAGGACGAAACTCCATTGCCCATAAGTTTAATTTTTTTAAGTCAGTTTCAAGAGGGATATAATCTAAAGATCCTTCAAATGAAACTTCGCTGTTAAGTTCTTTATTTAGGACTTTTAAAAGTTTTATTTTTGCTTTATTTAAATCAGCTTTTGCTTTAGAAGTAATACTTTCTAAGGAAGATATCTCAGCAGATACTAAAATTTTCTGTACTTGGTTTAACTCCCTAGTTCTGGCAATTTGTTTTGCTTGGTTTAATACCTCTTTGGCAAGTTTATTTTTTTCTTGCGCATACAAATATTCATAGAATGCTTTTTTAGCTTCATATATTACGGTATTTTTTGCATTTTGATAACGGCTTTGTATTTCTTTGTTTGAAGCGCGGGCTAAGTCTAAAGTGCTCGAAATCCTTCCGCCTCCGTATATATATTGGACTGCCGTAATTCCTACACCATAAAATAAATCCTCTTTTCTGTGATTTGAATCAGGCATTAATATGCGTTGTCCTATCATTTCAGGTAAAATTATGGGGTAATCTAAATTATAGGCAGTTGCGGAACCATTTAGACTAAATTGGGGAAAATATAAAAACTTTGCCTCTTTTATACGTTGTTGGGAGATAATTAAATCTTGTTCAATTAAAAGCAAATCATAGCTGTTTTCGATTGATAAACGAATAACATTTTCCAAAGATAATGGTCTGCTTTCATCTGTAGAATATTTCAAACGGTATTGTTGGGCTTGGGTAAGAACTGAAAGAGAAAAAAATAAAAAAACAAAACAATAAAATTTTTTCATTTTTTATCCTCCTCCTTTGTGATGGTATCTAACATAGAATTAAACTCTTCTGCTAAATCAGCCAAGGCATCTCCTTGGCGTAGTCTGACACGGGCTTGTTTATCACCTTTTTTAATTTCACGGCAAATTCTTTCAATATGGTATATGGGCCCGGCTATACGGTGTGAAAGCAACGCGGATACCATCGCAAGTAAAGCAAAAAATATAGTACTTTTTATAATTAAAGGGTAAATTAATTTTGGGCCTTCCTCGTACACACGTTGTAGTAATGTGGGGTGATCTTTAAAAATATCTTGTAAGAAAGTAAGGAATTGATACCCAAACAAAACCATGCCAAATAATACGGATAAAAGGATAAACAAGATAAATTTTACTTGTAAATCCTTTTTAATAAAAATTGTTTTTCTTGTTAACTTTTCCATTGATCACCTTATATTAATAAATAAAATTGCGGATATCCCTAATATTATCCGGCTTTGTTATTACACGTACATTTTTTAGATAATAGGCTTCTTTTTGGGCAGCAAAATCATTTTTATCATGAGGTAATTCCACTATAACTATATTATTATCTAGATTTTGCAAACTGTAAACCACAGCTAATCGCCAAGTATCTATTCTTGCGTTTTCATCATGTACTTTGGGGTTGAAGTGGTTAACCAAAACCACCATACCTTTTTTTAAATCATAGCCGTTAGACTCATACGTATTGAGTATGACGTTTTTTGTTTTAATTTCTTCGCCAGCCCTTGGCCCGGTTGCAAATTTTAAACGATAATTACCGTCTTTATCCGGCCCTGAAACTCTTGTTGTAGGGGCATAGTAAGCATAAAATTTTTCTTCATACATGAAAGGGGAGAAAGCATAGCGCCTTAATTTCTTTTCATAGGATATATTGGGATTTCTGTTGTAAGGTTCTTTATGGGCACAACCGCAGAAACCGATTATAACAAAACAAAACAAAATTGGTAAAATAAACTTTTTCATTTACATTCTCCGTAAATATTATTTCCTTTTAAATCTTGGGCGACAATCAAGGGTAATTTATCAAACTGAACCTCATATACCGCTTCAGGCCCAAGTTCAGGGTATAATATAATTTTACTATTTTTTACCCTGCTTCCGCCTAGCGCTCCGAGTCCTCCGAGGGCAGCTAAGTAAACAACTTTACCCTTCATGCAAGCGTTTGCTTCTTTAGAACGTGAGCCCTTTCCTATAATACCAATTATACCTGTTTTTTCGATAAATTTCTTACAAAATTTATCCATTCTTGAACTTGTAGTTGGGCCTAATGCACCGCTTGTTTGGCCTTTTTTCTTTGGGGAAGGGCCGGCATAATAAATTATTTTATTTTTTAAATTAAGAGGCAAAACTTTTTCCTGTAACAATTTTTTATGGGCCATATCTCGTAAAACATATACGGAGGAAGATAAAAAGATAAAATCCTTTGTTTTTAATTTTTTAAGTTCGTTAAGATTTTGCCCAGTTAAGTGTTGGCTTTTCATAAAAGAGCCTCCGCATGTCTTGAGGAATGGCAACAAATATTTACCGCACAAGGCAGGCTGGCAATATGACAAGGAGCATATTCTATATAAACCTTTAAAGCGGTTATTTTACCGCCAAAACCTTGAGGGCCAATATTTGTTTTGTTTATTTTTGTTAAAATTTCCTGTTCAAATTTTTTGTAATTTAAATTTTTGTTTGGTTTATTTCGAAGTAAAGCTTTTTTTGCCAACAAGGGGGCAATTTCAAAATTACCGCCAAGACCGATGCCTACTATAAACGGAGGGCAAGCACTTGCCCCGGCCGTTTTTATTACCTGTAAAACAAAATCAAGAATTTCTGTTTTAGTGGAGGTCGGGTTAAACATTTTTATTTGGCTTTTATTTTCTGCTCCTCCGCCTTTAAGCATTAAGGTTATTTTTAGTTTACTGCCCTCAACTATTTTATAGTGAATTATTGCAGGGGTATTTGTTTTTGTATTTTTTCTTTCAAAAAGAGGTTCGGAAACTATGGACTTTCTTAAATAATTTTCCTTAAATCCTTTTTTTATTCCGTCTTGTAAAGCTTTTTCTAAGGAACCTTCAATTTGTACTTTTTGCCCTATTTCCACGAATAAAACAGCAGTACCTGTATCTTGGCAGAGGGGGAAAGTTCCTTCACCTGCAATTTGGGCATTTTTCAAAGTAAGTTCAATAATTTTTTTTGCAAGGCCTTTTTCTTTTTGTTTAGCAAAGAGTAAAGAGTTGATAATATCCTGCGGCAAAGTGTAGGCAGCTTTTTTGCATAATTCAGCAACGGTATCGGCAATAAAGCTATTTTTTATTACACGCATAAGTAATGGTTTCCTTTAAAGATTTTGTTATCAGTTCTTTAGGGAATTTTTTGATAAATTTATTTTGTGTCAGAAATTCTAGTTCTTTTTGATTTTGTAAAATATCTTGTTTAACTGTTTTATAAACTTCTGCTGGGGTAATTTTAATCTGATTTATATTTTCTTTTATTGCTTGGGCTGCTATTGCTTTTGCCGTCAAGGGGTAAAGTTCATTGTCTTGCATTGAAGGTAAAATAAAGTTGGGTTTTAAACCTAAATCTTGCGCTCTTTTTGCTATTGCTTTTGCGGCAGCAAGGGCCATAGTATCAGTAATAGTTTTTGCACGGCAAAGCATAGCACCTTTTAAAATGCTTGGGAAACATAAAGAATTATTAACTTGATTAGGATAATCACCCCGGCCTGTTGCAACAATATAAGCGCCTTGTTCTTTGGCGACTTCCGGGTAAATTTCTGGTACAGGGTTGGCGCACAAAAATGTTATGGGTTTTGAGGCCATGGTAGAAATTAATTTTGGGTCAAAAGTATTGGGGCCCGGTTTTGACAGGGCAATAACTACATCAGCGTTTTTGAAAGCCTTTTCTTTTGTTTGTACTTGGTTTAAATTAGTTTTCTTGCAAAGTTCCCATTGAATAAAAGCAGTGGGGTTTGATTTTAGGTCTTGACGTTTCCTGCTTAAAGCCCCTACACTGTCAAACATAATCAAATTTTTTGGGTTTACACCGCTTAAGAGCAAAAATCTTGCTACACTTGTATTTGCCGCCCCTGCACCAATTAAAACAATTTTTACATTTTCTATTTTTTTGTTTACAAGTTTTAAAGCATTGATAAGTGCAGCAATTATTATGCAAGCGGTGCCCTGCGCATCGTCGTGCCAAACAGGGATATGACAATTTTTACGCAAATCTTCAAGGGCTAAAAAACAATTCGGCTGGCTTATATCTTCCAAGTTTATAGCACCGAAACTAGGGGCTATCATTGTAACAAAATCTATTAACTTTTTAACACTTTTTCTGCCTAGTTCATCACGGTTATCAATGCATAAAGGTACTGCTTCAAGGCCACCTAAATAGTTCATAAGTAAAGCTTTACCTTCCATAACGCCAAGACCGCCGCTTGGGCCGCAATCTCCGTCACCTAAAACACGGGTACTATCTGTTACGATAGCCACCCTGTTCGCCCGGTTTGTATATAAAAAGGAATTTTGTTGGTCTTGTTTTGTTTCAACAGATACACCTGATACCCCCGGTGTATACCAAAGGTCAAAGAGGTCTTTGTCATTAAGCGGAACTTTAACTTGGGTTTTTAATTTGCCTTTATAAAATTTATGTAATTTTAACGATAAATTTTTAAGAAAATAAGTATACAATTCTGCTTGTTTTTCCGAGGAAAAACTTTTTATTTTTGGTTCTGTTAAAAATTGTTTTTTTAAATTTAATGACATAAACTTTCCTAATTGTTTTAATTTTGTTCTTGCACAGCTTTATCAGCATTATGTTTGATTGTGTTAATTTGTATATTAGCTATGTAAAGCAAGTTAGAACTTACATTTTTAAAATTTCTGTTTTGTAAATTTTCTTTGGAAATAACACCTATGGGGTGCCCGTCTTGTAAAACTATATCCCTGTTTTTCTCGTTTTGAACTGCAATAATTGCCAAATCTGCAGGGGGGTTAAATAAAATGTTTTTAGGCACTTTATAAGAACCGTTTTCCTGTTTATACTTTGCCCATTGAGGGATTTCACTTATATAGCCTTTTGGTATTTCCGAATTATTAATTATAAAATAACCATCTTCTGTATCTTTTTCCACAAAGGCGGTGGGGAGATTGAGATTTAAATCCGGATATAATTCTTTATAATAAAGGTTATCTATTGTTTCGTTTATTTTTGTTTGTGTTTCTTCATTAACTTTATTGTATTTATTAACCAAGGCTTTGTATGATATCTCATTATTTTCTGAGGCCAAATCTTTGGTAATATTAGATTTAAAAGGACCAACTATTTTATCCCCAAAAGAAGCATTATCTTGTATTGCCTCAAAGCCTCGTAATTTGATTTCCACTGTTTCTCCGTCTTTATTTGTTAAAGACATTTCTTGCAAGGAGGAGAGTAGTTCCTCATTTTCTTTATTAGGATGTATATAGGTAATTTCTACAATTTTTTTATCACTGTTAGAAAGGTCTTCTTTTAGTAGTTCCAAGTTGTCTTTATTAGTTATATCTAAATTAAAAGGTTTATCATTATTGCTATTGTCATTATAGGCAAAGGTGTAGGGACAATTTTGTTCTCCCTCTTGTATTTTTTCTTTATCTTCGTTACAAAGAGAGGAGTAAAATAAGTCTAAATCGGAGGACTGTACCCCATATTCATCATTGGCAATCAGCGGCGCTATTCTGTAGGAATTTTTACATTCATCACCTTGACAATAAATACTGTTTTCTGGGTTTTCTATCGGGGGTTCTGCTATGGCAGTTTGGTTTAAAATGATGTTTCCTAAAGGAATTAAATTGTTAGGATTTGGTATTAAACCTTGGCCTAATTGGCCTTCTTTTATTTTAGTGTGCATCAAATTATATGCTGCGTGCATGCTTCTTATTGAGGCAAGAGCAATATCTGCAGTATCAACAAAATCTTGCCCCTTACTATTTATTTTTGCATTTTGATATTTATCATATTGTTTTTTATCACTATGACTGTTATAGTAAGAAGTTTCTTGTTTTAGATTATTTGAAGGTTGTACAGGGTTTTGGGCCAAATATGTATCAATATCGGTTGAAATTTCACTGGGTAATTCATCAACATAGGATACTGTTAAATTACCTTGTTCATCGGCAAAATACAGGGCTTTTTTACCTAAATTCTTTGCAATACGGGAGTGATATCTGTTTAAAGCGCCTTCTATAAGATTTCTGTTGGCATTTTGGGGATATGTACCGTTTTTATAAAATTTACCTTTATAATAATAGCCATCTTTGGTTGGTTCTAAAACTAAACCGTCTTTTGTTAAAACAGTTCCTTTTTGTAAGTTAACGGAGTTGTCTTGTTGCTCTGCTTGGGCGGTATTTATTTCAATTTCATCGTCGTTAAGATAAGCGGAAAAGAATAAATCTTCTGCGTTTATATCAATATTTTCTTTTGCATTTTCTTTACTCTTTCTTATTTTTTCTTCCGGTGTTAAAAATAATGTTTTTTCTTGTTCATTGTTTTGTTTTGCCGAAGCAAAAACAGGCACATCCATTTTATAGAATTTTTTTAGTTTATTTACATATTTATCAAGCAAATTTTCTTTAGGGAAAACGGGCAAAGGGCTTTCTTCACGGGAATATACACTTTCTTTATTTATTATTTTAAATTCATTTTTTTCCGGGAATATCAGAGGTAAGAACAGAAAAATTACAATTGCCAATGTAATAAAACGCGAAATATTTTTGAAATCAAACAACTTTCTAAATTGCATAAATTCTCCAATGATATAGGCGTATCTTATAATATTATAAGACAATATTAGCGAATTGACAAGAGGGGGAGAGGAAAATTTATAGTTTATATTTTTTTTGCCCGTTAAGTATTATAGATAGACTTTAATACATATATTGGCAATACTGTCCTTCACCCTCATCTGCACAACCGGATGCTGATTTTTTATTTGTTTCTTTTGCGCATAGTTGATTAGCTTTATCTTTTTTATTCTCGCTATATACTAAACATCTTTTTGGCGAAGTTCCATCCTGTTTAACATAAAAAACAATTCTTTTACCAAAGATATTTTTTTCACAAGCAGCTGCAGAGTGAAAAGAATCAGAAAGCCAAATCATACAATAAATATTTTGTACAGCATAAATCGGATATGAGCCTTTGGCGAGTAGATCTCACTTGTTACATTAATATCTATATCTAAATCTTTTACAGAAGTTGGGTATTTGCTATGAGTTAAAAAATAGCGGTTTCTTGCTTCCCCCAAACTTCTGGTAAATTCTTTTAAAGTAGCAAATTTAGACCTGCCTATTGCCATTTGATACTGCGGCAAAGCAATTGCCGCTAAAATTCCTATAATTAATACAACTATCAATAATTCAAGTAAAGTAAAAGCTTTTTTGTTCATATATCAATTAAAAAAAAAAAAAAAAAAAAAAAAAAAGCTTGTCAAGTGGAATTTAACCCCACGACTGAGAAATTTAAAAATATTCCTGATTGTTATTTGGTAATTTTTTTAATTTGTGCTTGTTTTGCTTGTGCTAAGCGGGCTAAAAAATCTTGCTTGATTTTAATCTGTGCTTGAAGGGGGGCAGATTTTAAATGGCATAAAGCAATTGCGGCGGCATCTGCTACGTCATCAGGGTTTAAAACTTCTTTTAATTTTAGCGTAAGTTGCACCATGCGTTGCATTTGTTTTTTATCTGCGGCACCGCTCCCGCTTATCGTTAATTTAACACGTTTTGCCGGATATTCAAAAACTTCTAAATTATTTTGAGCCATAGCAAGAACTATTACACCGCGTGTTTGAATTGTATGCGACATTGTCATTGCGCGTTTTAAAAAAAACATGGCTTCAAGGGCGGCAACTTCCGGGTTAAATTCTTTTATTACTTTTTGTATTTCTTCGTAAGTTTGTTTAAGGCGTATTTGGAAGGGCAAATCTTTGTCTGTATGTATTAACCCTGCTGCTACCAAAAAAGCCCCGGTTGGGCCATTTTCAACAATAGCCCAACCGGTTCTGTCTAAACCAGGGTCGATACCCAAAACTCTATTTTTCTTCAATTTTTGCTAAAACCTCATCGGAGATTTTATCATTAGAGTAAACCTCTTTTGTATCGTCATGTTCATCTAAGGTTTCAATCAAACGTACGATTTTTGAGGCTGCTTCCGCATCCGTAATTTCCACTTCGTTAGAAGGTAACATTGTAATTTCAGCAGAAGCAAGTTTAATATTTTTACCTTCTAAAGCAGTTTTAACTGCTTCAAAAGTTTCAGGTGCGGTTATTACTTCAAAACCTTCTGCTGATGTTTTAATATCTTCAGCACCGGCTTCTAAAGCAACGTCCATTAAAGTTTCTTCGCTGGCATCTTCTTTGCTAACTAAAATAACACCTTTTTTGCTAAACATATAAGAAACGCAGCCGGAGGTACCTATCGCACCGCCATGATTTTGGAAGATTTTGCGTATTTCGGCAAAAGTTCTGTTTTTATTATCCGTTGTACACTCAACGATAACAGCAACAGAATTGGGCCCGTAACCTTCATAAGTTATCTCTTCATAAACTGTACCGGGGAGTTGCCCTGTCCCTTTCATAATTGCACGTTTTACGTTTTCGGCAGGCATGTTGGCTGCTTTTGCGTCATCAACAGCTTTGCGTAAACGGGCATTACTGCCAAGGTCTGCGCCGCCGATTTTTGCGGCAATGGTAATTTCCCTAATAAGTTTTGTAAAAACTTTACCTTTTTTGGCATCTACCAAGGCTTTTTTGTGTTTAATACCTGCCCAATGTGAATGTCCACCCATAATAAAACTCCTTATTTAACCTCGGGCTTTGCGCCTTCGGCAGTTTTTGTTTCTTCTTCGTCTTCTTCGGATTCTTCTTCAAAAGAACCTTGTAAAAGCTGTCCTAAAGTCGGGCGCGGAGCCTGCTTTAAGTATTGAGCAACAACTTTCCTATTTTGAACTTGGTCAAAACGTCTTATTGAAAGATTGACCACATAATTTGCCCCATCTATACCGATAACTGCTACTGAAACAGTATCACCGACTTTACCTTCAAAACCTTCAGTATATTCTTGTGCAGCAATATAACCTTTGGTTTTGTTTTTAGTACCGAGTTCAACTTCCAAACCTTCTGGGGTAACTTTGGTAATTGTAGCTTTTGTAGTGCTCATATAAGGATAGCGCCTTTTTAACATATCGGCAGGGTTTAAGAAAAGTTGTTTAATACCGAAAGTTAAATTGCCGGTTTCCGGGTCAATAGCTAAAATTTTAGCTTTTATGCGTTGGCCGCGTCTGTAATTTTCAAGTATGACTTGAGGGTCTTTCCATGCAATATTTTCAAGGCTGACTAAACCTTCAATTCCGTGAAAGCGCAAATGAAGACAATCTTTACCGACTTTTGAAACTACAACTCTTAAAGTATCACCGACTTTTATTTCTTTTAAAACTTCAGCACGGCGGACGGCTTCATCTTCTTCTAAAACTTGTTTTCTTGAAATAATGAGTTTTTGTTTTTCTTTAGCAAATTCAGCAATTAAAGCTTTAATTTTTGCACCTTTTGGAAGGTAATGTTTATAAGCGGTATGCAACTCAGATAATGAGAGGGGCATAAACCCCGGTACACCGTTTACTTCCACTTTATAACCGCCTTTTACGCAAGCGGTAATTAAACCCCGAACTCTTTGTTTAGCATCAAAGGCTTCCTTACAACGTGCCCAACCTAAAGATTCTATGGCTTTTTTATGTGATAAGATGCTATGGCGTTCATCACCGCCTTTTTTAACTAAGACTGCGGTAACTGTGGAACCAACAGTGGGAACTTCTTTTCCTTCAAAATCACTCAAAGGAATAAGGCCCTCTTTTTTGCTGCCTATATCAACCAAGACATTATCCTGTGAAACTTGGACAACAGTAACTTCCACGATTTCCTTCTTATTCAATTTGTCCTGCATTTCGTCTTGTTGGGCAAACAACTGGTCCATCGTCATCTCATCATTAATTTGGGTTGTTT